>DATEHJ010000545.1:0-7617 GCA_035279645.1 Gemmatimonadaceae bacterium | reverse complement strand
GCAGCAGCTCGCTCAAGCCACGGCGGAGCCCCGAGAGGATCTCCGGCCCCAATGCCATGACGTCGTTGAGGTGCGAGGAGCGGCAACGCTCTGCCGCCGGCACGGCGACTTCGATGAGCAAGCCCTCATCGAGGCACCTCGCCACGTCGACGATCTGGTCGCCGATCGCGACACCGACCCTGGGTGGCTCGTGTCGGCCGGTTCGTTTGAACACGCCGAACGGGAGGTTCTGAATCGGGAAGTCGCTCCCCGGCGTCTGTGCCGATTCCACCCAGGACGCCAGGTCGACGCGGTGCGTGTCGTTCAGCGCCATGGCGGCAGCACGTTACAGCAGCGCGAGACGTCGTAAATCATAGACCGGTTCCTCGAACGAACAGGACCCGAACGAGAGCGCAAAGGTCGCATGCGACTCTAGAAGCTCCTGCCTGGTGACGCGGATGTCGCGCCAGCGAACGTCGTCGTCCCCGAACCGGAACTCACTTCCCCGCTCTGCTTGCAGAACGCCAATGATCTCGTCGGCGGAGGCACCGCGCCGAGCGACAGCTGCGGCGACGAAAAGATTCAGGAAGCCGAACATCACCGCCGTTGGTGCGGCCTGCTCATACGTCAGCGGGTATCTGCCGCGCCAGGGGTGATGCAGCCCTGCCGTCGCCTTGAAGCGAACGTCGTGCGCTGCGCACGACATGAGAAAGTGCACGACTTGCTCGGCGTCCGGGAACGCCTCGTCGCTCACGCCGCCCGTGCGGATTTTGGCGCAGGCATTCGCGGCGGCGATGGGCGCGATGAAGGGCGCGAGATCGTCTCCAGGCGGAATCTCGATGAACAATCGGAGCGACGAGGGCATACGCTCGACGAGCGACCCGATCGCGCGGCGTGATTCGGAGGGCGGACCCGCCAGTCGCGCTTCCGCGGAGTCGATCAGCGCCGAGCCTGCGTGCGCGGCGTTGAAGGCGCGAATTCGCGCTGCGTCGACGGCGGGATCTTCACCGAGGAGGACGCTGAGCCTCCACGTTTGACCGCGAGGCGCAACGTCGTCCTGCGCCGCCGCGAGCTCCTCGACACGGGACAATGGGACAACAAATCGGCCGAGCGCCCATGCGTCAGTCGCTGCGCGATAGTCGGCGTAGCGACTCACTGCTTCTCGCATGTCCAGCGACGCCGGCGGAAAGAGGCCGGCGTAGTCGATCGCGCCGGTGAGCAGCGCGTGCAGCGAGGCGGACGGCGTCATGGGGCTCGAGTGTCGCCTGTTGATCTGCCTAACGCTTTCGCCGTGTTTTCTTGGGCTCCACGATTGTCCCGCGACAATTTGGCGCGCCACACCGACAAGCGTAAAAAGCGATGTCCTCGTCCGTGTACTCGTCCAGATACTCGTACTGGTAGTCGTACGTTAGCTCAGCGCCAGCGGGAATTCGCTCGATCGACTCGATCCAGATGTGCCCGCGCTCGATAAACGCGTCGCAGTTCGGATTGCACGAATGATTGATGAAGCGTGCGTCGTTGCCATCGAACGCGGCGTCGACGATCTGCTTGCTATTCAGCGTGAACAGAAATGTGTGATGACGTTCGTCCTTCTCGTCCGGATAGCGCCGATCAGACTCCGCGTAGCTGATCTTCTCGCCAGTGTACTCGATGAGCTTCGTACCGCGTGGAATCTCTTTGCGAGCGAACGCTCCGAGTCCCTGGATGGAGGATTGGCGCAGCTCGAACCACTCGTTGTCGTTTTGCGGCGGTGGGGAGGGTCGATGCTCCTTGGCCTGCGCGCGCGGTGCGACCGCGCGAGTCCCCGTTCGTGTCTTCGTCGGCATGGATCAATGGTACCTGCCGACAGCAACCTATCGAAGAGGGGCTGTCTCACCAGGGGCTCGATTCCGCCAGCAGAGTTCTCAGATCCTCGTCACTCTTCGCGCCGAGCTCGGCCTCCGCTTCGAGCGCGCTCTCCTCTGCCAGCGTGATCTTTCGCGCGTCACCACCCGCGGCGGGCGTGAACAGAACCACGAACGTTCCCCACGATTCGTGGCCGATCACTGCATCCCAGAGCGCGCCATCCTTCGCCGAAAATCGACGCATCGGGCGCGCTCCGGGCGCGCGAGTTAGAAGTTGAATCGCAGTCCGGCGCTCAACGCCCAGTTCTGCGCGGTCTGCCCCTGCACGTCGAGATCGGTGGCTCCCTGAAAGTTGAACTTGCCGATATAGTCCTTCGCCATCAAGCGGAGTCCCATCGACTGACCAAGGGACACGTCGGCGCCGAGACCGACGTTCGCGGCGAAGTTCGTCGTGTTCGTCTGGATGATCGACTCGCTGATGTTGTACCGCATCGCGCCCGCGCCCACCTGGGCGAATGGCTTCAGACCGAAGCCGCTGGCGGTCGTCAGCGGTAAGTCGAGCTGCAAGCCACCGTCATACAGCAACGTCGAGCTGTGCGCGATGGAGTAGCCGCCGAGGAACGGAATTCCGGCAGTGATGTCGGAGCTCGTGTAGCCGAGGTTTCCGATTAGAGAGACGTTGGGATAGATCTTCATACCCAGCTGCACGCCGTAGATTGCCCCGGGTGCGTTGGAGATGCTGGTTCCGAGTGGGCCCTTGAGATAGTCGCCGAAGATCATGTAGCCGGCGTACGGAGTGAGCTCGAACGCGGTCCCGTTTGCGACGGGCGGCGCGGCGACCTGCGCCGATGCAGATGATGCCAGACCGACGCTGGCGGCGAGGGCGGCGATGACGATTGGGGTGCGCATATGTCGAGAGAGCTGAGGATCTGAAGGCGAAGGCCGACGTCCGTCGGCGCTCATTCGCACTCTCTCAAAGGCACGCGTGGTACCAGCCACGCCAGCTCTGCGACCATCGGTACTAAGCCGCGCGCGCCCATGCGCTTAGCACAGAAGTGCTACTCTCCGCGTGCCAGGTGGTTGTCATCCGCGCTGGACGTAGTGCCGTCCGCATGCGCGGCCGGACGAGCGCGCCGCGCCTTCATCAGAAAAGTCGGACGCTCACGAACTTCTTCGGATTCGTCCTCACCTCGGTCACGAGACCGCGCAGCTGCGTCAACAGCGAATCGCTATTGCGGTAGAGTGAGGGGTCATTGAGCAACAAGCCTAACGAGCCCTGGCCCGTGTTCAGTTTCACGAGCACCGAGTCGCCGTTGGTGAGGAAGGCGTCGAGCTGCCCTTGTGTCTTCGAGAGCTGCTCCGACATCGCCCGCACTTGCGCGGTGGCTCGTCGCAGCTCCGCCGCGGCGTGCGACATGTCGTCGACCATCTGCCGAATCTGGCCGCTCGAGGACGAGCTGTCTATCCGCGACGCCATCAGCTCGGCGCTGCTCGCGGTTCGATTCAGCGACGCCACCGCCGACTGCAGACCGCGCGAGACTGTGTCCAAGTCGCCTGCATGTGCCCGCACGGTGTGGGACAAGGTCGTCGAGAGATCGGCGAAGTTGCGAATCGAGGAGCGCAGCTCGCGCGCCGCGCGCTCGTCGAACGCGACCTCGACTCGCCCCGCGACATTCGCGACATCTCCGGCGATCTGCCCCGCGACCGCGGTGAGTTTGGCGATGTCGGGCAGCGTCGCACCAGGCAGCACGTCGCCGCCGCCCGAAGACTCGTCCACCTGCGCCTGGACCGTCTCGTCGTGCGGAAGCGCGGATCGCGGCGTGATCGTCGCCTGCCACTCACCGAACAGACTCGATTCATTGAGCAGGACCACGGCCGTCGTCGGCAGTTGCATCGAGCGATCGAGGTTCATCCGGACGTGCACCCAGCCGCCGCGCGCCAGCTCGATCGCCTCGATGGTGCCGGCGCGCACGCCACGAATGACGACCGCGTTGCCAACGCGCGCGTTGCCGACATCGCGAAAGCGCGCGACGACCTTCGCGCGGCGCTCGCCAATGTCGGCTTGCTTCGCCCAGAACGTCGCGCCGGTGAGTGTGAGAATCACCAGCAGAACGACCGTTCCGACGAGAAGATCATTCGCGCGTTTCATGGGTGACGCCCCAGCAGCCAAGTCACTGCCCAAAACGCGTCGAACACGAGGATGAGAATCGCGGAGAACACCACGGCACCGGTCGCCGCCCGCCCGACTCCCTCGGCGCCGCCGCTGGCGCGCAGTCCGCGAATCGAGCCGACGAGCGTGACGACGAATCCGAAGCTGGCTCCTTTCACAAGCCCGTAGCGGACGTCGAAGCCGGAGTAGAAGAGTCGCAGCCCCTTCACGAAGTCGGGCGATGTGATGTCGAGCAGCCCGATCGAGGCGAGCCAACCGGAGGCGACCCCCGCAAGCATCGCTGCCCCGACGACGACCGGAAACATGATCGTGCCGGCGAGCACACGCGGCACGACGAGATAGGCGTGCGGATCGTAGCCTAACGTCTCCAGCGCATCGATCTGCTCCGTGACGCGCATCGTGCCCAGCTCGGCGGCGATATTCGCTCCGACGCGACCGGCGAGCGCCAGACCGGTGAGCACCGGTGCCAGCTCCATCGTGATGGTTTTCTCAACCAGCGTCCCCACGAAGTACGTGGGAACTGCGCCCGTGAACGAGTAGCTCGCGAGCAGAGCGAGCACGATGCCGGTGAACACCGCAATGAAGACGCCGATCGGCAACGAGTCGACGCCGAGCCGTCGCATGTGCAAGGTCGCTGAAGGTCCCCACGTGCCGATGTCCCGCACTGCCCCAATCGTTCGGGCGGCGAAGCGAGCGCTCGCGCCAACCGCTTCGAGACCCTGCCGAGTCGCCCGGCCGAGCGACGTGAGTGCGCGCGCCGTCGGCACGCGCCGCATCGCGCCGATCGATGCGTCGGGCAGTACGGTGCTCGCGTTGGTCATCGCTCGATCGCGAAAGGGGGCGGGCCGAAAATGCCGGCCTCTGGGGGCAACCTATGTAGAGACTGCTCAGGGGGGTGTCGGGTATCGCCCGGAGGGTTGTCGGCGAGTTGCCGACCCCGAGGGGAAAGCTCTGCTTCGCCTGCGGTTTCCCCGAGCACCGGCGGTAGGGTGGCTTGGCCTGTGCTGAGGCTCTGGCTGACCTTAACGTGGTGGCATGGCTGAGCGCTTTCTGAACCGCACCGAAGCGGGCCGGCGATTGGCTGCGGCGCTCTCGCCGCGATATGGCGGGCGAAGTGATGTGCTCGTCCTGGGCCTGCCTCGCGGCGGCGTGCCGGTCGCGTTCGAGATCGCGATGGCGTTGGATGCACCTCTCGACGTGTTCATCGTGCGCAAGCTCGGATTGCCGGGACACGAGGAGTTTGCCATCGGCGCGATCGCGACTGGTGGCGTACGCGTCGTCGACGATTCCGTGTTGCGCGCTTATGGCGTGGAGCCGGAAACGCTCGACCAGATCACCGAGCGAGAGCAGCGCGAGCTCGAGCGGCGCGAGCAGCTGTATCGCGACGACCGACAGCTCCCGACGATCGCCGATCGGGTTGTGATCCTCGTCGATGATGGACTTGCGACCGGTGCCACCATGCGTGCGGCGGTCGCGGCGATTCGCACCGAGGCACCGAAGGAGATCGTTGTCGCCGTGCCGGTCGGCGCGTCGGAGACCTGTGACGCGATCGCGGCGCTCGCGGACACTCTCATCTGTCTCGAGACTCCGGAGCCGTTTTATGCGGTGGGGCTATGGTACGACAACTTTGAACAGACCGAAGACGACGAGGTTCACGATCTGCTGGATCGAGCAGCGCGAGCGGTCCCGCCGCGATAGCGATCGAGGTCGAGAGTGACGCAACCGGGCCCGACGCTCAGCACCGACGAACGAGCGGTGCGGATACCCATCGGGCGCGTAACGCTCGAGGGCGATTTGATCGTTCCCGCGCACCCGCGGGCCGTCGTGCTCTTCGCGCACGGAAGCGGAAGCAGCCGCTTCAGTGCCCGAAACAAGCATGTCGCGGCGCAGCTGCGCGAGCACGGCTTCGGAACACTCCTCATCGACCTGCTCACGCCTAACGAAGACGCGATCGACGAGCGCACCGCGGAATACCGCTTCGATATCGCACGACTCGCCGAGCGACTCGTCGGCGCCGTCGACTGGCTGCGCACCGAGCCGGCGACGTCGACGCTCCCGGTCGCGATCTTCGGCGCCAGCACGGGAGGCGGCGCGGCGCTCGTGGCGGCGGCTGAGCGTCCCGACCGAGTCGCCGCGGTCGTATCGCGTGGCGGCCGGCCGGATCTCGCCGGTGCGGCGCTCGGTCGGGTGCCGTCACCGACACTGCTGATCGTCGGCGGGAACGACGAGCAAGTGCTCGAGCTGAATCGCGCGGCGCTCACGCAGTTGCGGGCGACGACGCGTCTCGACGTGGTTCCCGGCGCGACGCACCTGTTCGAGGAACCGGGAGCACTCGACGAAGTCGCCCGCCTTGCCGCCGAATGGATCGAGACGTACGCGAGCCGCGCGACGTGATCCTGTAGCGTTAGGCTAGCGCTGGACGGCCATCTGGTCGAGCGCCGCCCGAAGCCCTCGCGCGAGCGTCCCGGCATCGTCGACTGCCCAGAAGTGCATGAACAGCAGCCGCGGGTCCTCATCCGTCAGATGACTGTGCAGCGCGGTCACCGCGATGTGGTTTTCCCGCAGCGCGCGTTGTACCGCGTCGACTTCGGACGCGATCATCACGAAGTCGCCCGTTATCGCCGCGCGATTCCCGCCCACCGGTTGAAAATTGATCGCCGTCGCGAGGCCCATCGACGGAGGGATCAATGTTCCCGCCTCGTGCACGGGTGCCGAGCGAGGCACGCTTACCTGATAGACGCCGCCATTCGCGCGGCCGGCGACGCCGAGCACTGACGCAATCGCGGCCGTATCGAGCTCGATCCGCGCCACGGTGACCGCCGGTGGCTGCCCGAGCGGCGTTTTCGTCAAGGCGAGCGCCGCGTGAACAGTTTCCGCGAGTCGAGCCGGATCGCCATGACCGTGCACGTGCGCGTACAGAACGTGCGGCGACGCGCCGAGCAAGTGATTGTGGATCGCCGTGACGTTCACGCCGCCCTGCTGTAGACGATCGACGACGGTGTTCACTTCGTCCTCGGTGAGCACGAGATCACCCATCATCGTCGCCGCGTTGCCGTTAGGCAGAAAAGCGATCCAACCGCCGAGCGCAAACCCGGGCAGGAGCTGAACGCCGCCAACGGCGACATGTAAATCACCACGTGGAAAACCGAAACGCATCGCGCCGCCGGCCTGACTCAGTCCGTGGCGCCCCAGCGCTTGCTCGACCGCGGACCAATCGGGCGTTGGCGACCCGGTCTGCGCGCGAATCGCACGCATCGGCGCTGTCGCCATCATCGGGAGAACGAGGGCGAGACTGGCTCCCGCACGGATGCCAAGCAGCATGCGCATTGCGCCTCCTACTTCCGAGTTTTCTTGACCGGCCGACGACGCGACGGATGCCAACGGAATTTCTCGAGCGAGATGCGGCCGCGTGCATCGAACAGAACACCCTCGCGCTCGAGAAGCAATCGCTGTCGAAGCCAACCGTCGCCGCCGGCGCGAAGACTCACCATCCCACGCGCATTGATCACTCTTTGCCATGGCACGGTGGTCGTGCTCGGCAGTGCATGCAGGGCGTAACCGACGAGACGCGGTTGGCGTGCGAGTCCAGCGAGCTCGGCGACCTGGCCGTACGTCGCGACGCGC
>DATEHJ010000544.1:0-10963 GCA_035279645.1 Gemmatimonadaceae bacterium | reverse complement strand
CTGTCACTCGTCGCGCCGACAAGCGTCGTGTGCCAAACGGCTTTTGCGGGTCGCGTGTCCGCGGCCGAGCCGATCTACCTGATCATTCGCAGCGATGATGCAGGGATGAGCCACAGCGTGAACACGGCTCTCGAACGACTCATCGAAAGCGGTCTACCGGTGTCGATATCGGTTATGTTCGCCTGCCCGTGGTATCAGGAGACGGTGGAGATGCTCAAGCGGCATCCGAACGTCGCCGTGGGAATTCACTTAACGCTCAACTCTGAGTGGAAGGGCTATCGGTGGGGGCCGGTGACGGGTCGCGCCGCGGTGCCGACGCTCGTCGACGAGGAGGGCTATTTCTTCCCGAGCACCGACGCACTTTATCGGCATCACCCGGATATAAAGGAAGTCGAAAAAGAACTTCGCGCGCAGATCGACCGCGCGCAGCGGTCGGGACTCAAGATCGATTATGTCGATTACCACATGGGTACAGCGGTTCGGTATCCAGAGTTCCGTGAGCTCACCGAGCGACTTGCCGGCGAGTACCGCCTCGGCATGTCGCAGTACTTCGGCGAGGCGCGCGGCGATCCGCAATACGAGGCCGCACCGTCAGCGAAGACCGATAGCCTTCTCGCGCTCGTCAAGCGCCTCCAACCGGGCTTCAATCTCGTCGTCACCCACACCGGGATCAACAACGAGGAGCTGGGTGCATTACTGGACATGAACACCGAAGGTGGGCTCCCCGAGATGAGCAAGAATAGACAGGGGGAGCTCGACGCCGTGACGTCGCGGCGTTTTCGCGATGCCCTGGAAGCACGGGGCGTTCAGCTCATCACGTACCGTCAGCTCATTGCAATGCAGGGCCTGAAGTCCATGCGACGACCCGGAGGATGATACGCATGCGCGCAACTGGGAGGATTGCCATGGAGAGACCGCTGCCCGTTAGGCTTTCATTCCGAAACGGCCGACCACGCGCCTACGCCGTGTGGTTGAGCGTACTGATGGCGTTGGTATTCAGCATACCAGCGTTCGGTCAGCAAATACCTGTCACCGGAACCGTGACCAACGCGGGCGGCGTAGCGCTGCGAGGCGTATCGGTGCATGTGCAAGGCACGACAACTCGCGTCGTGACCGACGCGAACGGGAAGTACTCGATCTCGTCCGCGCCGTCGGACGGCATTCTGAGCTTCACATTGCTCGGACAACGCGGCGTGCAGCAGACGATCGCCGGACGCTCGACGATCGACGTCACGATGGCGCCGATCGCGTTCCTCGAAGAAATGGTCGTCACGGCCTACGGCGAACAACGCCGAGCCGACATCACCGGCGCCGTCGCCAGCGCCAACGTCGAGGCGGTCGATCGGCAGAGTGGAGCGAGCGTGCTCCAACGGCTCGACGTCACGGTGCCAGGCGTCACGGTGGACGCGAGCGGATCGCCGGGTTCGCGCGCCACGGTGCGCATCCGCGGCATCAGCTCCTTCCAGAACAACGATCCACTCTACATTGTGGACGGCGTGCCAGTTCAGGATTCGTATATCAACTGGCTCAATCCCGACGACATCACGTCGGTCCAGGTGCTGAAGGATGCCTCGGCGGCGTCGATCTACGGATCGCGCGCGAGCAACGGCGTCATCATCATCGAGACGACGAAGAAGGGTGTCGCCGGTCCGCCGCGAGCGAGCTTCCGTGCGCGCACGGGCATCGCGTCACCGGTCCGAGGCTACGACGATTTGCTCATCACGAACTCGCTCGACTACTACAAGGTCGAGAAGCAGAGCTACATCAACGCGGGGTTGCCGGTCCCGACGAACATCTTCGGTGATCCGAACAACCCGTCGGTGCCGAAGTACATCTTCGCCGCCGCGTCGACGAATCCGGTCACAAACAGCTTCGGTCAGGTGACGGCGGCGGACATCGGCAAGTACGGATATCCGAACAGCCTGATCATGCCGGGGAGCACGGGCACGGATTGGTGGAAGGCCGTCTTCAGCCCGGCGCAGATCGGCGACTACAACATGGAGGTGTCGGGCGGCGGCGAAGACAACGCCTACGGCGTGTCGTTCAACTACTTCAATCAGGACGGCACCGCGGCGTACAACAGCTTCAAGCGCGGCAGTGTGCGCGTGAACACGTCGTTCAACCGCGGCAAGTTGAGCTTCGGTGAGAACGCGGCCCTCTCGCTCGAGCGCCACACCGGCGGCACTCCCGACGACCCGGGTAGCTACGCCGAGGACGGCATCCTCGGTAAGAACATTCTCATGCAGCCTGTCATCCCGATCTACGACGCGTTGGGCAACTTCGCGGGAGGCAAGGCGACAGGGCTCGGCAACCAGAGCAATCCACTCAAGTACGCCTACACCTACAAGGACAACCAGACGCGTAACAACCGCGTGTTCGGCAACGTATTCGGCGCGCTCGCGCTCATGCCGACGCTGAACGTCCGGTCGAGCCTCGGCTTTAACGTTGGTCAGACCTCCTTCAACGGCTTCTTCCCCGCCTACCCGGAGAACGCCGAAGCGAGCTTCACGAACTCGATCGACGAGAACACGAATCAGTTCACGGCGTGGACGTGGAGCAACACGCTCAAGTACGACCGCAAGTTCCTCGAAAAGCATAGCTTCTCGGTGCTGGTGGGCCAAGAAGCCAACGCCGAATCGAATCGGTATGTGGACGCGTCGATGTCAGGCCTGCTCAATACCTCCGTCGATTCGCGCTACATCCAGGACGCCCTCGGCAACCCGAGCACGAAGAACGTGTCGAGCACCGGCGGCGAGAGCGCGCTGTTGTCGCTCTTCGGAAAGGCCGATTACAACTTCTCCGACAAATACGTCGCGAGCGCCACGCTGCGCCGTGACGGATCGTCGCGCCTGGCCCCGGGGCACCAGTGGGGAACGTTCCCGGCGTTCGGCCTGGGCTGGCGTGTCACGAAAGAGCCGTTCTTCCAGAACAACCGGTTCTTCTCGGACCTGATGATTCGCTACGGCTATGGCATCACGGGGAACCAGCTCATTCCGCCAGGACGTATCGTCGCGCAGTTCGGCGGCGATCGCGGCGACACGTTCTACGACGTCGGCGGCCAGGGCAAGAGCGTCGCCGCGGGCTTCCGGCAGGTCAAGTTAGGAAATCCGGACCTGCGATGGGAGGAGAATCGATCGGCGAACGTCGGCGCCGACGCAACGATGTTCAACGGCAACATCCAGGTCGTGGTCGATCTGTATCGCCGCTCGACGAGCAACCTGCTGTTCGATCCGGCGCTGCCGGCGACGGCCGGTGTGGCTTCGCCGCCGATCATCAACGTCGGCAAGATGAAGAACACGGGTATCGACTTCTCGCTCAGCCACCAGACGGCGACCTGGAGTCTCGCGTTCAACGGCAGCCACTACAACAACACGATCGTCGCGATCAACGGCGATCAGAACTTCTTCTACGGCCCGATCACGACGCGCTACGGCAACCAGGTGATCAACGAGGTCGGCCATCCGATCGGCGCGTTCTATGGCTATATCGCCGACGGCTTCTTTCATGACGCGGCCGACGTCGCCGCGCATGCGACGCAGGATGGCGCCGCCCCCGGACGTATCAAGTTCCGTGACGTGAACGGCGACGGAAAGATCGACCTCAACGACCGCACGATCATCGGCAGCCCACATCCGAAGTTCACCGGCGGCTTCGACATGAGCTATCGCCGCGGAGCGTGGGACGTGAGCGCGACGGTGTTCGGCAGCTTCGGCAACAAGATCTTCGAGAACCAGATGGAGTTTTACGTGTTCCAAGAGTTCTCAACGAATGTCAAGAAGGACCTGTTGGCGAACTC
This sequence comes from Gemmatimonadaceae bacterium, assembly GCA_035279645.1. Lineage (GTDB taxonomy): Bacteria > Gemmatimonadota > Gemmatimonadetes > Gemmatimonadales > Gemmatimonadaceae > AG2. The sequence continues at coordinate 7,167 of DATEHJ010000544.1, read as the reverse complement.
GTGGACGCCGACGAACCAGAACGCGAAGTATCCGCGGCTGGACGTGAGCGATCTCTTTAGTCACGCGCTCAGCAGCTACTACGTGAAGGACGGGTCGTACACCCGGCTGCGCAATCTCCAGTTCGGCTACAACGTGCCGGCGAAATTCTCGCGCTGGCTCACGGCGTCGCGCGTCTACGTGCAGGCGGAGAACCTGTTCACCATCACCGGCTACGACGGTCTCGATCCGTCGTTACCCGCGGCCAACATCACCGGCGCCGCCGGCGACGTCCGCGATCAATACCGCGGCATCGACCGTGGCTCCTATCCCAGCAACAGAACGTTCAGCATTGGCCTGGTGACCTCGTTCTAACGAACCGACTCTCGAGAGAGGGAAGCAGACACGATGAAAATCGTATCGAAGCATCCGATATTCGTCGGGACGGCGATCCTGGCGCTGTCAGTGGCCGGGCTCTACGGCTGCACGGATTTCCTGACGAAAAACGAGGTGCCGCAAGGCACACTCGATCAGTCGACGCTTGCGAATCAAGCAGGCGTCGAAGGCTCACTCATCGCCACCTATCGCGAGCTGGATTGCTCCAACTCGACGCAAGGCGCGGGTTGGGGCTGCGCCGCGAGCAACTGGGTATGGGGAAGCGTCGCCGGAGACGATTCGTACAAGGGCTCCGACGCCACCGACCAGCCTCCGATCAACGACATCGAGGGCTATCACTGGTCCGGCCCCGATGGACAGAGCTACATCAACGAGAAGTGGCAGATCAGCTACGAAGGCATCGCTCGCGCCAACGCGACCCTCCGGCTGCTCAAGCAAGTCGTGAAGGCAAACGCAGGGGCCATCACCGCGGCTGACCAAGCTGGTATCGCGGGAGAGGCGATATTCCTGCGCGCGCACTACCATTTCGAGGCGTGGCGGATGTGGGGGAACATTCCCTACTACCGCGAGGACGATGTGGACTTCCGGAAGCCGAACCTGACGGTCGCACAAGTCACGACCGAGCTCCTCAAGGACCTGGATTCGGCGTCCAAGCTGCTTCCGGCGACGCCGCGTAACGGCGACAAGGGACGCGTGTCGAAATGGACGGCGCTGGCCTACAAGGGCCGCGTGCTCGTGTACTCGGGCCAGTATGCCGCGGCGATTCCGGTGTTGCAGAACGTCAAAACCGCCGGGCCGTACGGGCTGGAGACCAGCTTCGACAGAGTCTGGACCGGGTTCGGCAGCGCGCAGGACGGTCCGGAAACGATTCTCGCCTACCAGGCGTCCGCCAACGACGGCGAGCCTAACGGCGAGAACGCGAATTACGGCGAGCGACTGAACTTCGCGTATTCGGGAAGCCACTTCGGCTGCTGCGGCTTCAATCAGCCGACGCAGAACCTCGTGAATTTCTTCAAGGTCGACGGGGCCGGTCTCCCGATCGCGCTCACATCGTCGCCGAGCAACAACCCGTACGATCCCGCCGGAACGTGGAATACGTCCAACGCGATCTTCAACGCATCGGCCACGGACCCGGTGGATCCACGCATCGACTGGACAGTTGGTCGTGACCAGGTGCCGTACAAAGACTGGGGCGTCGTGAACCAGGCCACCTGGGTCAGAGACGTCAGCAACGGCGGCCCGTACACTCCGAAGAAGAACGCGCACGAGAAGGCGAGCGGCGCCGAGAGTGCCACTGGCTGGCAGCCGACGCAGTTGAATTCCGTGCACATCCATCTGTACCGGTACGCCGATCTTCTGTTGATGCTGGCCGAGGCCGACGTCGAGGCGGGTGGCGCGGCCGGCATGACGGAAGCGCTCGGCATCGTCAATTCAATCCGCACGCGAGCGTCGCAGAAGGTGCAGGGTTGCGGTGACGCGTCGGTCGCGGCGATCTATCCGTCGTGTGTCGGACATACCGAGCTAGCGGTCAAGATGGGCGACCCAACGATTAGCTGGGCTCAGTATCAAATTGGGTTGTATCCTGCGTTCCCGAGCCAGGCCTATGCTCGTGAGGCAGTGCGCGCCGAGCGCCGCATCGAGTTGGCACTGGAAGGCCAGCGGTTGTACGACCTGCGCCGCTGGGGTGGTGCCTACGGGGCAACGGCGTCCGCGTACGCCAAGAACGCGATCAATGGCTTCATTGGAGGCGAAGGCGGTGGAATGGAGAAGGCCCGGCGGCCGTTCCTGCTAGCCGCCGCCGCCTTTGCGGATAAGCACCTGCTCTTCCCGATTCCGGATCTCCAGATCCAGCTGAGCAAGGTCAACGGGACGTCGACCCTGAAGCAGAATACGGGGTGGTAAGACCGTCGATCAGTGTTTTCTGATTGCGAACGTCCGAAGTGAATCGCCGGTATTGGCGACAAGGAGTGACTTACCGGCGGGCGTTGTAAGCAGTGCAAGGCCAGAGACGTTGAGCGGTGCGAAGAGGCCACTTTCTCTCGTTGTCACGGGAGTGAAGTGGCCTTTTCCGTCGCCCCTGAGCCAGAGTCCATTGCCGGCATCGGCGCGCGCCGTATTCGGCTCCGCGTCGTAGAGATTCCCGGCGACGAGCAGATCCAGCCGCCCGTCGTCATCGACATCGTGGGCCACAATCGCCTTGATCGGTGCGATCTGCGCCAGCGTCGGCAGCGGCGTCGCCGAGAAGCGGCCGCCCCCATCGTTATGCAGGACCATGCTGGCGAAGGTATCCGCCTGGTAGTGCAGCGCGCTCTGGAGCGTCGCCCCGAAGGCCTGGGGCATGGACGCGTCGGCAAAGGCGCCGTACGTGGGGAAGCGAATGCCGAGCTGATAGAGCGACTTGCCTAACGGCACGAGACCGTAGTAGGGAAACTCGGTACCGTCGATGGTTTGAGTGAAGACGATGTCGGTCGACCGATTGAAGCCACCCCCGCCGCGGCCGGTGAAGTCCGCCGCGTAGACGCCGAACGGGCTCGCCGCCGACGTCGTATAGCTGTAGTTCAGTCCGAGATTTCCCGCGACGAGATCGGGACGCCCATCTCCGTCGAAGTCTCCGACGGCGAGGCTGTACCACCAGCCGCGGAGCGCCGGCAGATGGGCCGCAGCGGTGGCATCGCGCAGCTGCTTGCCATCGTTGTGATAGAACTGGATCGGCATCCACTCGCCAACCGTGACGAGGTCGAGCCGCCCGTCGCCATCGTAGTCGACCCACGCGGCGTCGGTGATCATGCCGACCGGCCGGGCGAGCTCGGGCGCGACGTCACGCGTCACGTCGGTGAAATGCCCGCCGTCGTTGCGAAGGATGTAGCTCCGCGTCGGGAGCGGATAGCCGCGCGGCGTTAGGCGCCCGGCGACGAAGAGATCGGGGCGTCCGTCGCCATTGAAGTCTCCAACGCGTACGACGCCCTTACTCGTGAGCATGGGCGGCAGCGCGCTCGAGTCTCGCTTGAAACGTCCGCCGCCCAGATTGATGTAGAGGCGATCCTGCAGGAGCGCCGATTCAGGTGGCAGCGCGTAGCCACCGCTCGTGACGTACAGGTCGGGAAGCCCATCGCCATTGGCGTCGAAGAATACCGCGCCCCAGTCCTCGTACGCCTTGTCTGCCTCCCAGGGCTGACCCTCCTTCGATTCGACGAAGCTTCCGTCCTTGCGTTGGAGAAAGAGCCGGCCCGGCACGCCGTTCCCGCCACCGATGTAGACGTCGTCGAGGCCGTCGCCGTTCACGTCGCCGACGGCGAGCGGGGGACCATGCCGCGAGAGCATGTATGGAAGGAGCGGCTGCACCGTGTAGTCGATCGCCGTCGACGCTTTCTGCGCGTAAACAATGCCGGGCGGCGTGCTGGTTGCCTCGAATGGCCGGTTCGGCGGCGGCGCGTCAGCGATTCGGCCGCTGTCCGTGGCGGCTGATTGCCTAACGACGATCTCCTGGTCGGCGGGGATGTTGGTGAGCCGCTGTGAGCGGCCGTCGGGCCAGACGACCCGCAGCGTGTCGACGCGCTGGGCGGGCCCCAAGCCAAAGTGCGGCCGGTCGTCCACGCTCGACATGTAACCGCGATACGGCGTCTCATAAATCTCCTGCGTCACACCACCCGCGGTGAGCTTGAGCGTCGCGCCGACGCCCCGACGGTTAGGCGGACTTCCCTCGAGCTTGACGCGCAAGAAGTGATGCGTGTCGCCCCGCGGCGCGACGTTGTGGTAGACGAGCGCTGGCCCGTCGATCGCGTTCACCACCAGGTCGAGCTGGCCGTCGTTGTCGAGGTCCGCGTACGCGGCGCCATAGGAAAAGGCGTGATGATCGATCCCCCAGTCCTTCGACTTGTCGACGAAGGTCAGGTCTCCGGTGTTGCGAAAGACGTAGTTCGAGCCATCGAAACCGGGAAGGCGGTCGAGGATCTCGCGCTGGCGGCGCTTTGCGTCCGGCCGTCGCGACGCGGCGAACATCGCGTTCTGGTAGTCCAGATCCGTTACGGCCTTCGGATAGCCGTTGCTGATGAAGATGTCCTTCTTGCCGTCGTTGTCGAAGTCGGCGAAGAGCGCGCTCCAACTCCAGTCGGTGTTCGAGACTCCGGCGAGACGCGAGATCTCGCTGAAGATAACGTCGCCCTTGTCATTCGTCGGGCCGCTATTTAGCTGCAGCGAGTTCTGGGAGTAGTCCTCGCGGAATCCTCGGGCGCGTAAGGCTTCGACTCCGCCGTATGTGAGAAAGCCGCTGACGCGTTTTCGCCGAGCGTTGTCGTGCGGCAGCATGTCCGTCTGCAGGATGTCGGGCCAGCCATCGTTGTTGAAGTCGGCGATGTCCACGCCCATCCCGGCGAAGCTCGAGTGCTTGAGCCAACGCGACGCTTTGTTGGTGAAGGTCCCGTCGCCGTTGTTGACGTAGACCACGTCGTTAGGCAGGATGTCGTTGGAGATGTAGATGTCGGGCCATCCATCCCCGTTCAGGTCGGCGACGACGACGCCCAGTCCGTACCCGGCCTCGTCGAGAATGCCGGCTTCCTTGGAGACGTTCGTGAAGGTGCCGTTGCAGTTGTTGCGATAGAGCTGGTTGTAGCTGCCCGTCGTCCTGGCACTCATCCCCGGGTCGCTGGCGGCGCTGCGGGAGAAGTCCTTCGGCGAGTTGTTGAGGACGAAGAGATCGAGACAGCCGTCGCGGTTGTAATCGAGAAAGACCGATTGCGTCGTGAAGTTCGTGTCGGCAATGCCGTACTTCGCCGCCGACTCGGTGAACGTCCCATTTCCGTTGTTGACGAAGAGGAGGTTCGCGCGGTCCTCGGCCTTGGACCAGGGCGGTCCGGAAACGGAGACATAAATGTCGAGATAGCCATCGTTGTTGATATCGACCATCGCGACGCCGGTAGCCCAGCGATTCGTTGTGACTCCCGCGCGCTCGGTGATGTCCTCGAAGCGCATCTGCCCTTTGTTTCGGTACAGGCGACTCGAGACCATGTTGCCCGCGAAGAAGATGTCGGGGAGGCCGTCGTTATCGATGTCTCCGACCGCGACGCCGGCACCGTTGTACACATAGACGTCGCTCTGGACGTTGAGCGAGTCGTTCGTCGTGATGGTGTTGGCGAAGGTGACGCCAGTTTGTTCTGGGGAAAGCAGTTTGAAGATGGGCCGCTCACGAGGGCCACAGCTCGTTAGGCAGAGAGAGATCCACACTAACCGCAGAGGACGCAGAGGACGCCGAGAAAAAGACAAGAAAGTCCTTTGATTGTTTTGTTTGTTGTTCGGCACTCTGGTCCACAGATCGGCGCGCGGAGGCGTGGGAGGCGCCGAGCAGCGTCCCTCGAGAAGGCCAAAGAAAAGCAGAGCGCGCCTGTCCGTGTCAAGGACATCTCGACGCGAAGGGACGCGGGATTGCGAGCATCGCTGTAGTTTCATGGTGTCTGGTTGAACCGTGGCCCATCGCGAGGCTCGTTTCGCATGAATCGACAGCTGCTGATTTCCCGCGTCATCAACCTCATCGCCGACTCGTCGCAACGACTCTGGTCGATCGATCCGGGCGAGGCGCGACGCCGTCTCCTCGAGAGCGATGTCGACCCAGTGCTCGCCATCGACGGGTCCTTCGCCATCGTCGCTCAGGACGGTGAGCGGGTCGTGCTCGCCCGGAGTCTCGATCGACCCCTGCGGTACTTCCTGGCAAAGGCGGTCGACGGACCGGCGCTGATTGTCGCCGAGCGTATCGGCGAGATTGCGGCGGAGCTATCGCGCCATGGCTGGGCCGATCAATTCCATCCCAGCTACACGAGGATGGTGCCCGCGCACCATGTCACGACGCTGCGCCTGGTGGGCTGTCCGGATCCGAATCCCGTGCATCGGCGCTTCTTCGACCCGCCCCGCGGTACGCTGCCTAACGATCTCGACCTCATCGGTCGCCATTACGTCGAAGCGCTCTACGATGAGCTTCGACGATGGCTCGCGACACAGGACCCCGCCGCGGCCATCGGCGTGCCGTTCTCGGGAGGAATCGACAGCGGCGCGGTGCTTCTCTGCCTTTACAAGCTGCTGCTGAACGAGGGCCAATCGCCGGCGCGCCTCAAGGCGTTCACGCTCTCGGTGGACGGCGAGGGGGACGATGCGCGGCAGGCCAGGGAATTTCTCTCGCGCATGCAGCTCGAGATGCTGGGCGAGACGATTGAAGTACCGTCGAGCGTGCTCGATCCGCTGCGTGCCGTGTCGGTGATCGAGGACTACAAGCCACTCGACGTAGAGTGTGCGGCCGTCAATCTCGCTCTGCTACAGGGGATACGCGAGCGCTATCCCGAGTGGCGGCTTCTGGTCGACGGCGATGGTGGTGACGAGAACCTCAAGGACTACCCCATTGAAGCGAACAGCGAGTTGACCATCCGAAGCGTCGTCAACAACCGCATGCTCTATCAGGAAGGCTGGGGCGTCGAGTCGATTAAGCATTCGCTCACGTATTCCGGCGGCTACAGCCGTGGCTGCGTGCGCAGCTATGCCTGCGCGCGAGAGCATGCGTTCGAGGGATTCAGCCCGTACACGCGACCGTCGGTCATTGCCGTCGCGGAGGCGATTCCCTTCGCCGACCTCACGCGTGGTTCCCTCGAGCTGCTCTATGCGCTCAAGGGCGAGATCGTGTCGCGGGGAGTACGGGCGGTGCTCGGACTCGAGATGCCCGTCTTTCTCAAGCGACGTTTTCAGCACGGGTCCGTCGCCGCAGCCGACGTCGCGCGAATTTTCCCACAGAACGAACTGCGCTACCGGCGCCACTT
>DATEHJ010000543.1:0-3615 GCA_035279645.1 Gemmatimonadaceae bacterium | reverse complement strand
AAAGTCGATCACCGCCGACCTGCGCGAGGCCGCGAACTGGGACGACATCTTTTCCTGGTGGATGGCAGACTGCTACGCCCTCGTCGGCGAGCGCGACAAGGCGCTCGATTGCGTCGACCGCATGATCGCGCTCGGGATGATCAACTACCCCTTTCTCGCGCAACACGAGCCCTTCATCGCCCCCATCCGCGACGCGCCCCGCTTTCTGGTCTTGATGGAGCGGGCGCGGAAGCAGTGGGATGCGTTCGTGCCTTAGTGTGTCATCCCGAGGAGCGAAGCGACGAGGGATCTGCACAAGGCCGATCACGTGCAGATCCCTCGCTGCGCTCGGGATGACAGCAGATCGGATCGGGATATCTTTCCCCGACCATGTCAAATTCCAAAGGAACGATTGCCATCCTCACCGGCGGCGGCGACGTCCCCGGATTGAATCCCGCCATTCGCGCGATCACGATTCGCGCGCTGCGCGAAGGCTACCGCGTTATCGGCATTCGCCGCGGTTGGGCGGGACTCGTCGACTACAACCGCGACAAAGACGCCGACAATTCCGAGAACATTCAGGAGCTCTCGGAAGCGGAGGTGAATCGCGCCGGACGCACTGGTGGAACTTTTCTTCACACGTCCCGCACACGGCCGAGTCACCTCCCGAAGGCGCGCATCCCGGCGCAATTCCACGGATATGGCGAGAAGATCAACGACGTTACGAAGGATGTGTTGAAGAATCTCGAGCACATCGGTGTCGACGCGCTGATCCCGATCGGCGGCGACGACACGCTCAGTTACGGCAAGCGGCTCCACGACGAAGGCGTCCACGTCGTCGCGATCCCGAAGACGATGGACAACGACGTCTTCGGAACCGATTACTGCATCGGCTTTAGCACATGTGTAACGCGCACGATCGAGCTGACGCATAGATTGCGTACATCGGCGGGGTCACATGAGAGGTTCCTCGTCATCGAGGTGTTCGGCCGCTACGCGGGATTCACCGCCCTCCTGCCAACGATGGCTGGCGCCGCGGATCGCTGCGTCATTCCCGAGCACCCGGTCGACGTCGAGCAGCTCGCGGAGCTCATGACCTACGATCACAACCGAAATCCCAGCAAATATTCGGTCGTGCTCGTGTCCGAGGGCGCAAAGCTCACGTCGCAACAGGGGATGAGCTTCGAGGGCGAGGAGACCGACATGTTCGGCCACCGCAAGCTCGGCGGCATCGGCGACAAGGTCGCGTCGGCGCTCAAGGAGTACTCACCGCGCTGGAACAACGGCCGGCGCATCGACGTCGTCAATCAGCGCCTCGGATATCTGGTGCGGTCAGGTGATCCGGACGCACTGGACTCGATCGTCCCGATGGCATTCGGGAACCTCGCGCTCGATCTGATTCTCAAGAGGCAGTACGGCCGCCTCGTGAGCATTCACAAAGGCTTCTACGACAGCGTCTCGATCACGAGCGTGACGTCGGAGAAAAAAGTCGTCGACGTGTCCAAATACTACAATACGGATCGCCTGCGGCCGATTTATGATTTCGACGGCGCGCCATTGTTCATCATGACGAACGACTAAGACATCGCGGAGCGACAAATCATGAAAGCGTATCTCGCGACGACCTGCGTGCTCTTCGCACTCCTCACGATCGTGCATCTGTGGCGCATCGTCGCCGAGGCGGGCGGCCCGGGAACGGATCCATGGTTCATTCTGATCACGCTCGCGGCGGCCGCTTTCGCGGTGTGGGGCGGCCTCCTGCTGCGCCAAACGAGACGTATCTGAGACGTCGATGTCCCCGTTTGCGAGCCCGCCCCGTATAAGAGCTCGGACGTCTTCACATGATCAAACCTGAATCTGTAACGCTCGACGGGCATGGCATTCGCCTGGAACCGTTGACACTGGGCCACCGCGACGCGCTCGTGGCGGCAGCAACGGACGGCCGCCTCTGGGAGCTCTGGTTCACATCCGTGCCGGCGCCGCAAGACTGCGCCACCTACATCACGGACGCGCTCACCGGCCAAGAGCTCGGTCACATGCTCCCGTGGGCGGTGCGCGAGGCTGGCACTGGTGAAATCATAGGAACGACCCGCTATCACGACATCGTTCCCGTCATCGACCGGGTCGAGATCGGCTACACGTGGTACGCCGCCCGATGGCAGCGCACGCACGTGAACACCGCCTGCAAGCTGCTGCTCCTCGGGCACGCGTTCGATTCGTTAGGCTGCAAGGTGGTGGGCCTGCGCACCGATCGCTTCAACACCGCCTCGCAGCGCGCGATCGCCGCGCTCGGTGCGCGCCAGGATGGCATCCTGCGCCACCACCAGGCGCGGCGCGACGGCTCGGCGCGCGATTCCGTCATGTTCAGCATTCTCGCCGCCGAATGGCCGGACGTGCGGCGCCACCTCCTGTTGCGCCTCGCGCGCCACGCCGGAGACTAACGATGCGCGTCGCCGATCTCGAACGCCTCTTCGACTACAGCTACTGGGCGAACCACAAGCTCTTCGGCGTCATCTCGCAGCTGACACCCGATCAGTTCACCAGCGACGTGTGCGGCAGCTACGGGTCGGTGCGCAACACGCTCGTGCACGTGCTCAGCGCCGAGTGGGGTTGGCTGGATCGATGCGGCGGTGACAAGCGAGGGCCGAAGCTCAACCCCGACGACTATCCCACCCTCCAATCCGTCGTCGAAAGGTGGGATCGCGTGGAGGGAAGCGTGCGGTCGTTTCTCGCCGGGTTGAAGGACGAAGACGTCGCACGCGACATCGAGTTCTCCATGGGCGGTCCGCCGCACGTCGTCTCGCTGGGCGACTTGATGCATCACGCCGCCGTGCACGCGGCGCACCATCGCGGGCAGCTGTCGCTGATTCTGCGCGAGCTGGGCTACACGCCGGGTAATTACGATATGCTCATCTACTCCATCGAGGCGCGAAGCTTGTCGGGGGCGTAAACGGCGCTGAACTCGCGCAAAAGGGCCCGGACACAATGTCCGGGCCCGTTGCGTATGCGGCTGCCTAACTACACATAACGACGCAGCGCCGTGAGGCAGCCTCACGAGTCTCGGCTCGTTTGGCGTCGACAGGATGACTCAGTCCGGTGGCACGTTTGACCGATCGCATTCTAGTCGGACAAACGCGTTGTGATCTGCGTTATGGTTGACCCGACCGTTCGTCGACAATGTGTAGTCCGTAGTTCCCACCTCTGTTTTTCCTCGTAGTTCCCCCCTCAGTTTTCCGTTCACAGGAGAAGCTACCATGCGCGGCTCAATAGTCGTGCTAGCACTGGCGATCACGCCATTCGTAGCTCCCATCGCCCAGGGTCAGCGTCAGCAGCAGCATTCCATGCGCTCGCACGTGACGCGTCATGACATGCCTCGGGGATGGCGACACGACGATCGTAACAATCGTCGCGACGACACCCGCCGCGACAATCGCCAGAACACGTGCAGTGACTCGAAGAGTCACGACAGCTGGTTCTCGGACGTGTGGGCGTGGTGGTTCGGCGACAAGGACGAGAAGAAGAGCAACGACAAGTGCTCGCCGCCGCCGCAGACGCCACCGGATACGACGACGCCGCCTGCTACGCCGCCGCCGCCGCCCGATACGACGCCGGCGCACGGATTCACCATCATCCAGG
>DATEHJ010000542.1:0-5933 GCA_035279645.1 Gemmatimonadaceae bacterium | reverse complement strand
CCCAAGTGGCCGCCCCGTACCGGTCAGTGCGCCTGCGGCCTCCATGGCGGTACCGTCCCCGCCGAGGGTGAACACCGCGTCGTAGTCAGCCGCCCGCGCGAGAACGATCTCGGTCGCGTGTCCGGACCGCTCGGTGAACACAACATCGCATTGCACGCCGGCCTTCTCTAGTGCGACACGCGTGCGGGGCAGCCGGCGGCGTCCCAAACGCGATGCCGGATTCGCCACGAGCAGTGCGCGCTTGATAGCTGTCTCCGACTTCTGAACGTGGTTTGCGCCCGCGTCCTGGCTCAGAATCGCCAATTTCGGAGCACTGAGAAACCCCATTGCCTCGGGGTCGAGACGACGCTTCCGAGCGAAAAATTCGGACTGCAATAGAACCGGGACGTGGGCGGGTCGGTACCCGCCGTCAGCGACAGCCGCGGGTTGAAGCGATATTCAAGCTTGCCACCTAACGCTTGGACAAACCCGGCGATCGCGGAGTTACCCTGCGAGTAGTCACTGTTCAACGAACACAGACCAGCGCTGATGCTGAAGAACAGATTGTTCGAGATCTGTTTTTCCGCGCCGAGTCGCGTGTTGAAGACGTAGTCTTTCAACGTCGATTGCGAGGTGGCATTCGACGCGAGCGTCGTTGGCGCGGCACCCGTCTGGAAGGTGAAATCGACCCCCAGGTTGGCTTGCCGCGCTGCCGCTCCTGCGAAGGAGCTCAGCGTTGGCCCGACGACGTTGCTCACCTGCTGGACCACGTTGAAGTCGCCTGAGTTCAGTGCGTACGTCGGCTGGCCGGTGATGAGGTAGCTCACTAGGTCCGAGGCCGAGAGATATGGCTCGTTCCTGCTCGACAGCCCGATCGTCGGATTCGGGAAGAGGTCTCCGCCGAGCTGCACCTGGATGATTAGATCGGGTTGCCCGACCCGCTTCACCGCGTGTGTAGCGGTGATGTCGACCCGCGCGTTGTAGTCGGCCGATCCGTAGAACTCGAGTGATCCGCCGCTCTCGACCTCGAACTCACGCTGCACTGGCGCCGGCGAAAGATCGAGCGTGTAGGTGCCGCGATCGGCGGTGAGCTTGCCGAAAAGCGCGAGGCCGTACTCTGGATTGGACGAAGGACTTTGCCCCCCCCGGCTGGTGACGCTGAGATTCGTTTGCTTAGGAGCGCTGCGGACGTCCAGCGAACCGGCAAGCTTGATGTTGGCCTCGCGAGACCGCAGCCACACTTCGTCGCCGAGCACAATGCGAACGTCGTCCAGCCGCAGATTCTCGACGAGGCGCGACGACGCGTCCGGTAGTATCTGCCTCGTGCGAAAATCGGTCGAGTCGATGATCTCGAAGATGTCCGCGCCGCTGAGATCGATCACTTGCTTCCGGAGTAGATCGCGCTCCGGTAGATACACATCGCCGCGATCGACGCGAACCGTTCCGGTGAGCGCCGCAGCGCTCAACGACCCCTTAAGACGCAGCGAATCGCTGGCGGTCGAGACGTCGAGCGAGGCGAGTGTGCGGCGCTCGATCGCGTGGAAGTTGCGCGCGTAGAGAGCGAGGTTGAACCGCGGGTCGTCCCACTTGGCGTAGCTTACGGAGCCCCGCAACGCCAGCCGTGCACCCGGCAGTGTGCCGCTCGCCGCCGAGAGATCGACACGAACGCTGTCGCTCCGGCCGTCGAAGCGCACCGATCCGTTGATCGTGCGCAACGTGATCCCGAGGTTCTGCGCCGTCACCTGTCCATTGCGCACCGAGATCAGGCCGTTGACGGACTTGTGTTTTGGCGAGATCGAGTAATCGAGGTTCGCCGTTAGGCTGCCGGAGCCCTTCTGCAGCGATGGCGAGATCATCTCGATCACGGCGAGATCGGCGCTGTCGGCGCGAATCACGCCGTGAATCGGTGCGTTGAGTCGCTCGGCGTTGAACAAACTGAGCGCCATAGGGACGCCGATTGTCGCGTGCAGCGCCGGCACGTTGTTACGGAAGAGATCGATGGACATGTCGAAGCTGCGCTCGCGATACTCGCCACTGGCCGTGGCGCGTTCGAGACGCATTCCGCCATATGCAACTTTGCTCATCACCGCGTCGAACCGAATGTCCGGTTGCGCCCGCGTTCCGGTGACGCGGCCGTGCATCGAGGCGAACCCACCGAGTGTCGCAGGTAGCTGCACGAGCGCACCGAGATCGCCGAGCCGAATGCTGTCGGCGGCAATGTCCAATCCGACGGGAGCCAATCGCGGCGCGGAGCCGCGAACGCCGATGCGCCCACCGGCGCCGTTCACGAGCACTAGCGAGTCGATTGCGAGGCCCAGCGTATCGTGTACGGCGTGCGACGTGCCAGCCAATCGCCACTTGCTCTCGCCGATCGTCAGGCCGAGCGAATCCAGCGCCACGCGCGTCGATGCGTCACGCGCACCCAGCGCGCCCCCAGTGGCGAGCGCGCGGCCGACGATGCGCGCGGTCGGTCCGTTGTCGCTCCGGACGCCAATGATGAACGCCGCCTGCGACCGGCCGGCAAGCCGCACGTCGGCGCCGAGCGAGTCGAGAAGCACGCCGTCGATCGTGAGGGTGTCGAATCGGACCGACGCCGTGCCGGTCGGATCACTCAAGACGTTACGAATCGCGAAACGGCCACCAATGATGCGTCCGCGAGTTTTCCCGACGAGCAAGCCGTTACCGACAACCGCGCCCGCCACATCTAATGAATCGAGCCGTCCGTAGGCCGCGCCATTCACCGTCACCTGGCCGCCGAGCGAGTCGGCGAGCGCGCTGTCCTCGGGCGAACGCGAGACGAGATATCGACGGAATCCGCCCAACGAGTCCACGATCAGTTGATAGTGGAGTGAATCGGACGCGCCGTGGGGAAGTCCGAGCGCTCCGCGCGCGAGAATCGTGGCCGCCGTCGTCTCCAGTCGCAGCGTGTCGACGTAGAGACGCTTGTCGACGAACCGAAGCCGCGCGTTCGACGGGAAAATCCGCAGACCGTCGACGTCCGCGCGCGCCACATCGAACGACGCGCTGCCCTCGAGATCGGCGAGCGAGTCCCCACTGAGCGAGACGTCGTAGCGCCCAGTAACTGTCGTGGGCCTAACGGTTCCAGTGATCCGGGCCGGATCGAGGAGTTGATGCACGGCGAGACCAGTCAGCTGACCCGTACCGTGAATGCCGTAGTTCGGCGGATCGATGTCAATGCGTCCGTCGAAGCTGAGCGCGCCGGCCGGGCCTTGAAGGTTCGTCGTCAATGCCAGGTCGGCGATCGTGCCGCGTGCCTTGAGCGGTCCGTTCATGACCCCGGTGAGGGGCAGCTTGGGGTACGACCTCGCCAGCATGCCTAACGAGATCGGCTGCGCCTGCGCGTCGATGTCGTAAGTCATGAACTGCGGACCCCACGTTACGCGCCCAGTCCCCGTGAGGTGAGACGGCTCGCCGGGGCCGTCGCGGTGCGTGATGTCGGCGTTCGCGAAACGGATGTCGAGCCACGACGAGTCGAGCGTCGCCGTTCCAGAGATCGTGCCACCGAGGCGAGGGAAGTTTGGATAGAGAAACTCGATCGAACGCAGATCCACTGATGCTGCGTTGACATCGAAGTTCCGGAAGCTGGTGAGCGCCGGCTGGAGGATGTCCAGCTCACCTTTGCCTCCCACGCGCGAGGTAGCGCCAGCCACGTGCGCATCATGGAAAACGACGTCGCTCTCGTCGACGTAGAACCGATTGAGCGGGCCACCTCGCGCGCGAACCGTGCCGTAGAGTTGTCCGCGCCAATCAACCGGAAAGGCTTTGCCATTCAGTGTCCGGAGCAAATCGAAGTCGAACGGCTGGCCCGACATCTTCACGTCTTTTACCGCGAGCAGTGGCCCCCCGACGGCGAATGTCATGTCGCCGACGAGATGAGACCCCGTGCTCTTCACATCCATATTCGTGAGCTTGTAATCGATGATGTGCAGATTCTGCGGCTCGTTGCCGATGTGGAGTGTCGCCTTGCCGCCACCGGTCGTCGGCAGCGTCGGGTACACCCATGCGACATCGTTGAGCGCGATCGAGTCGCCACGCACGGTGATGTCGTAGCGCACGGGGAGGTCACTCCCCCACACGATTTTCCCGCTGCCAGTCCCAGTCGACGCGGGAAGATCGAAATGCGCGACATCGAGCCAGATCGAGTCGCCAAGATTGCGCAGCGTGCCGCGAATGTTGCGGAAGTTGAACGGCGGGTCTCTCTCGACGGCATGAATCGAGTCGAACACGAAGAGCTTGCCGAATTTGTCGCTATCGGGATCGGCGAGCCGCATGCGCGACACGACGGCGGAGAGCTTCGTCCATCGCCAGGTGCGAGCGAAGCCCAGCTTCCCTTCGTCGACGACGCGCCGAATCTCCTTGTCCGGACGCGCGAGCGTGTAGCGCACGGCGCTGTCCAGCTTCGCCCCGCGCAGCGTATCGTCAGGCGTCCACGGCATCTGCAAGATGAACGACGCGTCATGAACCCGCGCCGAGTCGATGACGACGAAGTCACCGAAATTGCGCCCCGGCGCCTTCGGGCCATTGTTCTTCTTGTCGTAGCCGCGGAAAATTTCTTTGAAGTTCCAGCGTCCGCTCGTGTGTTGCCGGATGAACACGACCGGATGCTCGACCTGAACGTTGCGCAGCAAGAGACGTTTGTCGATCAGGTCACGCGGATCGTAGTTCGCCGTGATTCGCCCGGTGCTGATGAGCAGCGAGTCGTTATCCGCGTCGCGAATCGCGAACGAGTCGATAGCAATGCCGGTGAGAAAGCCGCCGCTCACCGGACCGAGGTACACTCTTCCTCGAACTGTGCTCGCCAACTGACTCTGAATGAGCTTTCGCAGTTCCTCTTGCCCATAGCTCGTATGCGTCACGAACAGCCCCGTGACGACTGTCACAAAGCCGATCACGAGCAGCGCGATCGCGCTAACGAGGGCGACGAGGCGGCGACGCTTGATCATCCGAGTGCTAGACGATTCAGAACCTCGAATCTAGACGGCTCAGAAGTCCGGGCCGATCGAGAATGTAAAAGTAAGACGTTGAAGCCAGCCCTTCGGCGGTGGCGGCTGAAATGTCGGTTGACAGTGTACATTCGCCTCCTGCACCCACGCGCCATTGACGAAAGTCGATAGCGGAGGATTTGGCGTCCCCGTCGGCACAGCACAGTAGACTCCCGTAAACCCCTCGGCCGCGAGCGTCCGAGGAGGTGTGAAGAGCGCCTGACCGAACACGGGCGGGTACGGATTGTACCCCGCATTGACTTGAATGGGCCCAAGGGGAGTGGCGACGCGCAGACCGATACCCGGCGTCCACTGCGGTCTGAAGCCACCGAAGTTCGTCTGCGTGTTTCTATTCCAGACTGTGCCGACGTCCGTGAAGAAGGTGAACTGCAAGAGCTGTGGAAGGAAGGGCGACTGGACGCGGTAGTCGAGGTTTGCGACGAAGAGGGTGTTCCCGCCAACGGGCACGACGCGCCGATCGCGCGCGGTCGAGTCGAGCGTAAAGAACACCGCGGAGTCCGTTCCCGGCCCCGGCGGTACGTGATGAATGGTCACACCGTTGTCGAACACGTAAAGGAGCGACCCGAGCTCGTTCTGCTGGAAACCGCGAACGCTGGACGCGCCTCCGGCATAGAGTCGCTCCTGCTGCGGCGGTTGCTTTGCACCACCCACGTCCGCTCCTCCCCAGATCGAGCCGAGGCGGATCCGGAAGGCGATGACTCCGCCTAACCGCACTTGATGATAGACGGCCGCGTCGCCAATTCCCTTGATGAACGTCAACTGAGGATTCGAGCCGAAAAATGTCGCCGAGTTTCGGGACTCCGCGCGCACGACATACCCTTCGCTGGGATTGAGCGGATTGTTCGTTCGTATTCGCGCGCCGGCGACGCTCAACACCGCCATCGGAAGGGGCGTCGTTATTTGAGCGATCGATGCCGAGTCGCACCGGCT
>DATEHJ010000541.1:0-3658 GCA_035279645.1 Gemmatimonadaceae bacterium | reverse complement strand
GCACCGCCCCTAACGACGGGTCAGTCTCGTATGCGCATTGCCACTCGAAGTGTCGATGTCGTCGCTGCCGTCTTTCTGCTGGTGTCTGCCGGCCGTATCGCCGTCGGCCAGACCAGTCCGTTGCCTCTCATCGGCATGGGACAGCATATTCGGGTTCACCGCGACGTGGCCGACCGCTCGCCCGTCATCGGCCGGTTCCGCGCCATCGAGGGTGACTCGCTGCTCCTCGCACCGGATGCCGACACGAGCGTGATCGTCGCTCTCTCCCGAAGTGACATCGCACGGCTGGAGGTCGAACGCGACATCGGTGTCCGCGATGAAACGGTGACGATCATGGCAATCATCGGCACAGTTGCGGGGGGCACCGCCGCGGTCGTCCGTTGCGTCAACAATCGCCCCGCCTGTGCCGAGGAGGTGCAGGATTCGCAGCGAGCCTACGAGAATGACAGCACCTACTGGAGCCCCTCGCTCCTGATCACGCTTGGCGGCACGCTGGCCGGCGCTCTGCTCGGCTACGCGATGGCGCCCGCACCGCACTGGGACATCGTCGCTCTGCCGATGCGGACGGGCGGACCCGACGGCTCGCTCCACTGGGGGTTGCGCCTTGGCATGCGTTATTCGCTCGCCGCGCGCCCCCGTTCGGCGAGGAGGTCGTAAGAACGCGCGACGAGTGCCATATTGAGGCCGTCCTCTCTCTGGCGCGGTCGCGGTGGCTGACCTCCGGGACCATCTGCAGGAGTCCATCGGTTCGGCGTATTTCCTCGCGCACGAGCTCCCCGGCGGGGGAATGTCCCGTGTGTTCGTCGCGCAGGAACGTGCTCTGCGCCGCCGCGTCGTGTTCAAGGTCCTGGTGCCGGATGTCACGGCCGACCTGAGCGTCGAGCGTTTCAAGCGCGAGATTCTGTTCGCGGCGCAGTTGCAGCATCCGCACATCGTGCCTGTGCTTTCCGCGGGCGATCTGAGCGGTCTGCCGTATTACACGATGCCTCTGATCGAAGGGGAGTCGCTGCGGGCACGGCTCGAGCGACAGCGCGTCCTGCCCTTCGACGAGGCGCTCCACATTTTGCGCGAGGTCGCCGACGCGTTGGCGTACGCGCACGCGCAGGGCGTCGTGCATCGCGACATCAAGCCCGACAACATCCTGCTGAGCAATGGTCACGCGCTCGTGACCGATTTCGGCGTCGCGAAGGCACTCTTCGCATCGCGATCGGGGATTGTCGCTGACACCATCACGCGCCCGGGAGCGACGTTAGGCACGGCCGGCTATATGCCGCCCGAGCAGCTCCGTGGCGATCCCGACTCCGACCATCGGGCGGACTTGTACGCCTTCGGATGCCTCGCGTATGAGCTCCTCACCGGCGCGCCACCGTTCGGCCACGTGCCCGTGCAGCAGGTGTTGTCCGCGCACCTGCGGCAGGCGCCGCCGCCGATGGCGAACGGGAGGCACGACATTCCACCGCGGCTGACGGCTCTCGTTATGCGCTGTCTGCAGAAAGCGCCCGAGCGTCGCCCACGGTCGGCGGGTGAGCTGCTCGAGGACCTCGACGCCCTCACGGATCAGCTCCGGGCGCGACGACGGAGTGCCGCGCGTCGCTGGCGGTGGGTGGCGGCGACGGCAGCCGTCGTCGCCGGCATTGCCGTCACTCGATTTGTCTATGGTTCATCGCATGAGGCGCTCGATCCGGACCTCATCGCGGTGCTTCCATTTCGGGTGAGCGGCGCCGATCCCCTGCTCCACTCATTGCGCGAAGGCATGGTGGACCTGGTCTCGGCAAAGTTCATCGGATCGGCGCGCGTAGTGGACCCGCGTTCGCTGCTCGTCGTCTGGCATCGGGCCGGAGGGAGCGACACGTCAGAGGTGGATGAGCAGGCAGCGCTCGGTATCGCGCGTCGGTTCGGGGCGTCGCAGCTCCTGCTTGGCAGCGTGAGTGGGAGTGGCGAGCGAGTGAGCCTCAGTGCCGGTCTACGTGACGTGGTGCACGGATCGATGCGTGAGGCAAGCGTCGAAGGTCCACAAGACAGCGTGCCGGTCCTCGTGGATCGTCTCGTCGGCGAATTGCTCGCGCTGCGCGCTGGTGAGGATGCTCGCGCGATTGCCTCGCTCGGCGAGCGATCGCTGTCCACACTCCGCGAGTATATCCAGGCCCAGGCACTCAGCCGGCGTGGGCGCTTCGAGGACGCCGTGCCTCACTATCGCGCCGCGATCGCCGGAGACTCGAATTTCGCTCTTGCCGGAATTGGCCTGGGGCTCGCCGTTGGCTGGCTCGACGCCGGCGACTGGAACGAAGGATGGCGGGTCGCCTGGCGCGCGCGCGATCGGCTGAGTGCCGGCGATCGGGCGGTGCTCGAGGCGTGGGTCGGAACGTCATATCCACGCCGGCCAACAAAGGCGGAGCTGCGCGTGCTCGCCGAGCGCGCCGTGCAGATCGCTCCTCATCGCGCCGAGGCGTGGTACGCGTTAGGCGACAATCTCTATCATTTCGGAGCGCTCCAGGGTGTGCCGGACGCGACGCAGCGTTCGCTCAACGCGTTCAACCGCGCTCTGGCAATCGACTCGAGCTTCGGCTACGCGGCCGAGCACCTGCCCGATCTTTATCTGCAGTTAGGCGACACGGCCGGCGCGCACCACGCCGCCGAGCGCTTGCTCGCCGTCGATTCCACGTCGCGTTACGGCACTTTCGACCTTTGGTTCGCCGGGATCGCGTTCGGTAACACGCAACGGCACGCGGTCGCGATGGCCGGGCTCGGGCGCATCATCTCGACGTCCGTGAGCACCGACATGGCGCAGAGCGCGCTCGTCACCGGGCTCGGTTACGAAGACGCTGAATCGCTGCTCGAGCGCCTCGTCACGGGTGGCGCCACCGAGGACGAACGGAGTCGGGCGCGCACGTGGCTGTTTCAGTTGGCCAGCGCGCGCGGCCGGACGTCACTTGCCGCGCGAGTGTTCGACGACGCGATGGTGTCGCGCGGGCCGGCGATGTTCGCCGCGCTGTACGAAGGGGGCGATGTGGCGACGGCGGCGCGCGCGCGTCGACTCGCCACGGGAGCGTTGCGTTCGGACAGCGTCATCGCGCGCTGCACGGAGGCGGCGTTGGCAGCACAGTACGACTTCGTGGCGAGGCACGATCGGGCCACGGCGGCCTCAGTGGTGCGAATGATCTCCGGCCGCCTGACGAGCGCGCCCGACACCATCGTCAACGAATGTTCGCTCTCGACGATGACGCTTCGCACACAGCTGGCGATGGGCGGCGATCGAACGACGCTGCGCGCGCTCACGCAGAGACTCGACTCCTCCCTTCGCGCCGCGCCTGCCGCGCCACTGTTGACGATTCTGACGGGGAACCTGATCGCCGCACGCGCGTTCGTGCAGCTCGGTGACACGGCGCGCGCGATCGAGGCGGCGCGCCGGCGTCCGATCTTGTATGGCCCACTGCTGGGCTGGGCGGCACTGTTGCACGATGAGGCGCGTCTCGCCGCGGCCACGGGCGAGCGCGCGCAGGCGATGCGCGCGTACCGGTTGTTCATTGCGCTCCGAGACAGCGCGGACGTGGCCCTGCAGCCGGAAGTGCGGCAGGCCCGCGCCGAACTCACGCATCTCGCGCGGGAGACGCTCGTAGCAAAGTGAGCTACCGTCCTCGGTTGGATTCGCTCTTTATTC
>DATEHJ010000540.1:0-3113 GCA_035279645.1 Gemmatimonadaceae bacterium | reverse complement strand
TAGCCACGGCCGTCGGCCGGACGGATCTCGATGACCGCGATGCTGGTTCGCACGGGAGCGCCGAACGACGCGGCGTATCCCTCGAGGTAGGCGAGCAGGCCCGCGGTGTCGAGGAACGCGTCCGGCTCGGGACCGTTGTATTCGTAGCCCGGGAGCAGGTTGAGCGAGTTCGGGCTCACGATCCGGAACGAGCGCCATCGCCGCGTGCGCCACGTGTGGCCCACGACGCCGCGCTCGAGCACGACATGCTCGATCCCGCGGGCGGAAAGCTCATGGCTGGCGGCGAGGCCCGCCTGGCCAGCCCCGATCACGACGGCATTGATCCGCTCCAGCATCGGCACAACTCAAAGCCCGACCGGCTGGCGCTCATTGCACGCGAGGCAGCCGAAGACGGCGGCTCGCTGTTCGGCCGTGAGCTCGAATCCCGTGCGGTTCACGGCGAACGAGTCGACCGAACTCCAGACGGGCCGCATCAACCCTCGTGATGTGTGGGCCTTCGACTGAAGGAGATAGTGCCCAAACTCGTGCGCCAGGGCGCGGCCCAGAGCTCGCCCGATCAGTATTTCGTGCGAAGCGACTGTCTTGTCGTATAGACCAGGCGTGGTGCGCACCAAATCGTCGGCACACGCCCGGGACAGGTGGATGGAACGATCCGGACGGTTGGCCGTGAAGGCGATCCACCCCAACGCGCCTCCGGGTTCCACACTCGCTCGACGATCATCAATCGTCATGTCGAGCGGCCAGTCGCCGGCCTCAGCTTCCGAACCGACACGGTGGCACGCGAAGGCAATGCCTGCGGATTCCCAGATCGCCGACGCTTCCGCGCAGATGCGATGCACGAGGGAGTCAGTCACGTCACGGGGCGCAACAACGGCGATTGGAACGGCCGGCATCCCTTCGCCTCTGACGAAGATCGGAAGAAGTGCGAACCAGAATGGGAGCATCGGTGGCGTCTCGTGGAATGTGCGTGAGGGGTCGCTGGCGAAGCGTATTCGGCCTCGCCAGCGCCCTCTTGCCATCCGGTACCTACTGCCGCCTCGTGGTGCTGGGCTGGTTACGCGGGTCGTCGTTTGGGTTGACGTAGTTGAATTCGACCGGTCCCTCTCCGTACAGCACGATGGTGGTCTCCTCATCGCGGGTGAACGCGAAATGATTCACGTTGGCCGACGCGTCGACGAATCCGCCGACGGTCAGCTTTGTGTTGGCACTCGAGCGCTTGTCGAGTACGTCCCCCATACCGAACACGAGCGCGCCCGAGGTGACGACGACGTGTTCATTCGTGGGGTGTGAGTGGGCTGGAATCGCATAGTGTTCCGGAAACTTCAAACGGACGGCATAGAGCCCCGGCTTGGTCGGATCGCCTTCCAACACGGCGATCTGGGCTCCCTTGGGAAGGAATGGCGGCGCCGGGCTCCATTTCGCGTCCCCGAGGTTTTGGCCGGCGTGCGCATGGTCAGCGCGCATCGCGACACTGGTGGCGGTCAGGAACAAGCTGGCGACGACAATCACAGAAGCAAATCTCTTCAAGGTGTCCTCCTGTCGGAGCGCCGGGGGTCGGCGCTCCGCGATAGGACGAATCTATGGCGCTCACGTGGAAGCGGGAGTGGGAGCCGGCGTGGAATCGTGCGTGGGATCTGGCGACCGACAGGCGTCCGCTCCGTTCTTGTCGATCCGTCGACCGGCAAGGCACAATGGCGGATCGACCGCTTACGCAGCAGCGAGGTGTGGACAAGTCGGCATGGGTGTTTCACGCGGGACACGGCAGGCAGCAGTCCGACGCGGCGGCGGCCCGCTCGAGATCCACATGCTTGGCGTGCTGCGCTTGTCTCGACGAAACCGCCCGATCGCGCTCCCGGCCTCGCGCAAAGTGCGCGCGCTACTCGCATACATGGCGCTGGCGTAGAAACCCGTCGGCAGGGGCCCGCTGTGCGAACTATTGTGGGACGTTCCCAACGATCCGCGCGGGGAACTGCGCTGGTGTCTGAGCAAGATCCGTGGCCTGCTCGACGACGGTGCGGACCGGCGAGTGCTCACACGTGGGGACACCGTTCAGCTGGATCTCTCGCAGTGTCGCGTGGACGCGCTCGACGTGCTCAAGGACACCGAGGCCGGTCTCGACACGCTATCGACAGAGCGACTCGCTGCACTCGCAGCGTCATTCGAAGGTGAACTCCTCGAAAGTCTGACGATTGACGGGAGCCCCGTGTTTGCCGCGTGGCTGACCGCACAACGTCGTCGGCTTCGCAGCTGTCGCACCGCGGTGCTCGAGCGGCTCGTCACGCGCAGCTCCGACGACGCTGCGCTCCGGTACCTCGACACGTGGCTCGAGCTCGCCCCGTTCGATCAGCGGGCGCACGAGTGCCTCTTCAAGGTACTCGCGCGACGAGGCGACATTCGCGAAGGCGAAGCGCACCTGGCGACGACCATTGACGCCTTCGAACGCGAAGGCCTCGAGAGCACCCCGATTCGCACGGCCTGGCATGCAGCGCGCGCGGCGACAGGCATTGCGATGTCTGAGGTGCACGAACCGGAAGGCGAAACCGCTGCGCGTGGCCGGGCCTCGGTCGCCGTGATGCCGTTCATCGACCGCTCATCGGCCCCGCAGGCCCGGGGCGGCGCTGCGGACGGGCTCGCGCATGACGTGATCACGCGTCTGGCCAAGCTGCGCAACCTGTTCGTGATTGCGCAAGGGACAGTCTTCGCACTGCATGAGCGAAACATCGGTGCTGAGGAGGCGGGTCGCCTCCTGAACGTGGACTACGTAGTAAGCGGCTCGACACAGTTGCGTGGAACGCGACTTACGGTGACGGTGGAGCTAGCCGAGACGCGTAGCGCCCGGATCGTCTGGACCGAGGTCTTCAACCTCATTCTCGACGAAGCCTTTGTGATCCTCGACGAGATCGGCAATCGAATTGTCGCGTCGATCGCCAGCGAGATCGAAACTTTCGAACGAAATCGGGCCATCCTGAAGCCACCCAGCTCGTTGGACGCGTGGGGCGCCTACCACCGGGGCCTTTGGCACATGCATCAGTACCGCCAAGCCGACAACGAGCACGCCCGGTATTTCTTCGAGATCGCGCTGCGACTCGATCCGACATTCTCGCGCGCCTACT
>DATEHJ010000539.1:0-6660 GCA_035279645.1 Gemmatimonadaceae bacterium | reverse complement strand
TCTCGCTCGTCAAATCAGCGTTAGGCGGCCGTGGAGGGACAGTGATGCCAGTTCGTCGACTTCTCGTCGTACTTCTGGTCAGTGCACTTGGCTTTCTAATATCGTGCACTCGGCGACAGGATCGCTCTCCAGAGCCTGAAGCGTCGCAGACAAACGCGCGATCGGCCGACAGCAGCACGCCCCATCCATCAGCTGCGAATGCCTCGGTTGGGCCGGACTGTTCGGGGCCGGATCATTGGGCAGCGAGTATGGCCTTCGTCCATCTGAAGAACGCAGGGCTGACGGACAACGGCCGCCTCGATTTCTCCAAAACTACCGCGGTGAGAATCGCCTCCGAACCGTTAGGCGGTGACCGCTATCGCCAGGTTCACCGCGTCGTGTTCACCGAACGAACTGGCGCGACCATTCAGGCAATCACGGTGAACGATGCGGTCGGCGACGAATGTTCCGGAAGCGGTGTGCATGTCTACGTCGTTGCGAGGGAGCTCGGTGATTCTCTCCGATAGTCTCGTCCGCCAGGCCACGCCGGCGATGAACCTCATGCGAGAAGTCGACAGTCGACGGCGCCCTGTGCTGTTTGCCGTCGCGGGTGCAGCTGCCTTATGGGTTGCTATCCGCTGTTTCGTATTCATATACGAGGAATACAACCGCAGCGATTTCCGATTTACTGATCGCGACGTCGCTCGTGTAGCGGCATTGTCATACTGGGTTCTGTTTCCTTTGGCCGCGGTTGCATTGTATTCTTGGTACGAATAGCCTGTCCTGCGTCGTCGAGCACGCATTGGCCGCATCGCCATGTTCTGCACCCTTACGCTCATGCCTGCGGCGGGAACGGTTATGCTGTTCGGGTCCACACATTCGCTCGAGCTTCAGCGATTGAAGATGGGCAAATATGACGTTGTTCTAGAGACCGAGTCATGCGGGGCTACATGCTCCATTGATGTGATAGTATGCCAGGAATCTTCATTCCTTGCGAATTGTGTCATCGTCGCCCTCCTTGGATTCCGTCGCCGTTCATCTCCCGCGTAATGCTGCCGCGAGGAGGGTCGACACGACGTTGGTTTTCGTTTGTCGCTAAGGCCAACGTGACGAGCCTGGTAGTTGCAGCGCATCCTCGATGCTGATGGCACCCGGGCGTCGCATTCCACCCAGGCGAGTCGGCTACGCCCTCGGGGCGCTGACTGCCGCATGGATCCTCAGCGCCGCGGCGCTGTCGATCAATCAGCTGCTCTTTCACGGGTCGGGAATTGGTCCCGGTCCACTGCTCGGCGTCATCAGCCTTGGCGTTCAAGGGGCCATGATCGTGCTCGTCGCGAGTGGACGGCCTGTTGGACGACTCCTCGTCCTGTTCTTTTTGGCGCTTGCCATTCTGCCTTTGCAGATCGTCCCACGTCTCCTCGACGTGGGATCGACCCTAGCGGCGCTTTCTTTGGTTATCGGCTGCTTGCTCAAGGCTACCGCGGCGGCGCTGCTTTTTACCGGCGATTCCGCGTTGTGGTTTGCCGCGCGGAACTATTCTTGACGGGAGGAGGACTACCGACCGTCGCTCAATACTGTTCGGCGCAACCAAGCCTGACGACCGCGGTAACAGCGTTGTAGGCTTGGAGTCACGATGACCAACACGCGAACGGTCAGCCCGAAGAAGCGTGGACGCCCGGTCGGTTCGCCGGCAGAGCCGGGACGGCAGTTGAAAGCCTATGAGCCAGGTCATCCGCGGCTCGTCGCCGCACTGATCTGCACCATAGCTGCCGCGACGCTTCTCTGGCCACTCTTCGGCGGTCAGATCCTTTTTGGCGGTTCGCGCTCCGACATGTTCGTCGCGGGCTACGCATTCCGTCTCTTCGGCGCGGAGACGTTCAAGCACACGGGATCGATCCCGCAGTGGAATCCGTACATCTTCGGTGGTCTGCCGTACATCGCCGCGATGCATGGAGACATCTTCTATCCCACCGCGTGGCTCCGCTGGATCATGCCGGTCGATCTCGCAATCACCTGGGGGATGGCGGTGCACTTCATCCTCGCCGGGTGGTTCACATACGTCTTCGTGCGCGCGCTCGGGATTGGGTGGAGCGGAGCCGTACTTGCCGCCGTGTCGTACGAACTGACCGGCATCATCGCATCACAGATGAGTCCCGGACACGACGGCAAGCTGTTCGTGTCCGCGCTGACACCGCTCTCCTTTTGGATCCTCGTGTTGGCGATCCGCGAGCGAAAAAGTTGGGCGTACGGCGTGTTTGCGATCGTGGTCGGGCTCACGGTCCTCGGCCACTACAACATGTCGTACTTCCTGCTGATCGCGCTCGGGCTGTGGACACTGTATCTGACCTTCTGGGACGATGCGCGACCGCGCGACGTGTCGCCGTGGATTCCGCTTTGCGGGGCATTTGCTGCGGTCGTCGTCGGGATAGGAATTACAAGTTTGCAAATCATTCCATTCCTCGACTACATCAAGTACTCGCCCCGCGCCGAGGGCGGGCCCGATACCGGATGGGCATTCGCAACAAGCTACGCCTTTCCGCCCAGGGAGCTGTTCACAGTCTTATTGCCACAGCTCAACGGCATCCTCGATCACTACTGGGGTCAGAACCCAATCAAGTTCCACACCGAGTACATGGGCGCGCTGCCGCTCATGCTCGCGGGGGTGGCACTCGGCGATCAGACCAAGCGCCGGTTGGTGCTCGCGATGAGCGTATGCGCAATCCTGTTCCTGCTCTTCGCGTTCGGAGGCTATTCGCCGCTCTACAAGTTGCTGTTCGGCGTGATGCCGTACCTGAGCAAGATACGAGCGATGGGGATGGTGTTCTTCCTAACGGCGTTTCCGATCTGCGTACTCGCGGCGATTGGTTTCGAGCGTGTGCTGGACGGGACGGTGCCTCGTCGGACAGTTGTTATTGTCGCCAGCTGCGTTGTGGCCTTCGCGCTCCTTGGCGCAGTCGGCGCGCTACAGCCAATCGCCGAGTCACTTGCAATTCCGGAGCGCGCCGAGGCTGTCCGTGACAACGCGACGGATCTGCAATACGGTGCGCTGCGCCTCTTGTTGTTCGCGGTGCTGGGCGGCGGCGCGGTGCTCGGGACCATTACCGGGCACCTCAAGCGCCCTCTTGGCGTGTGGGCGGTGATACTGATCGCGGTGCTCGATCTCTGGAGCCTCGATCGGCAATTCTTTGTCTTTTCTCCTCGCGCGAATGTTCTGTTCCGCGATGACGCGATCACATCGTATCTGCGGCGAGCGCCGAAACCGTATCGAGTGCTTGACGCAGGCTCCAGTTACGGTCAGACGTCGATTCTCATGGGTTACGGTATTCCGCAAGCCCTCGGCTACCACGGCTTCGAGCTGCGGAGCTATGACGAGCTCGGAGGGAGAGCGAGTGGCTGGCAAACGGTGGCGACACCAAATTTTCTCGACCTGCTAGCGGTTCGCTATCTCATTCTCGCGGCGCCGCAAACGGTTCCCGGTTTTCATCAGGTCGTCGGCCTCACTACGACCGCGATCGGTAATCCTGGGGTGCTCCTCGAGCGGGACAGTGTAGTGCCGTACGCACGCGTCGTCTTGACCGCGGCGAAGGTATCCGATGATTCCGAAATCTCGCCTTTGCTCGATCCGCGCTTCCCGTTGAGCGACGTTGCGCTTTTCTCGGATACGTCAAGCGTGCGCGCCGACTCACTCACGCGTCCGCTCCCCCGATCAAACGTTCGCGCTCGCGTGTCGGCCTGGGCGCCGGGGTCGATGACGATCACGCTCGACGGACGGGACGTGCAGCCTGGTCACGTGCTGGTATCGGAGAACTGGTATCCCGACTGGCATGCGGTCGTCGACGGAAAGGAGGCGATGGTGCGCCGGGCCGATCACACCTTGTTGAGCGTTGACATTCCGCCTGGCAGTAAGGAGGTGCGGCTATGGTTTGCGGCGGCGGACTACGCGTGGGGAAAGGTTGTCAGCGCGATATCGCTCATTGTGGCGGCGGGGATGATCGGCGCGGGGCTCTTTGTGGACCGTCACAGGAAAATCGAAACTGATCAGTCGCAATGATTGCGAGCACCCTCCACGGAGGCGATGTGCACGTCGCCTCCACCGGATTTCACATCTACATCTGCGCCGTTAGGCTGAAGACAGTAGGCCGCCAGGGTAGCAGGTGTGACAACTTCGTCAAACGGACGTGGTAAACATCGGAAGCGCGTGTTTGTCAGGCGATTTTGACAACAGTGCGCTCTTCAGGAAATTCCGGGAAATGTGCAATCGCGAGCAGGAGGTGGAGGGTGCAGCTCACAAAAGTTCATTCCGGCTCGTTGCGCATTGGTGTCCTCTGCTGCGAGGAGCGATTCGCGGAAATCCGTTGGATCCGCTGCATCCGCACAAACCCTTTTCATAGTGGCCACCTCGGCGTGGCGGTCTGGCCACTATGACGAAGGCTTGAACGGATTTACCTGATGAGACGAATGCGACGGATCGCTCCCCGAGGGGACACGGCTCCCCTCCCGACGAGCGTGATGGTTTGTGAACACCCCACCGTCGACGCGTCATCCGCCATTCCCGGAATATCCTGAAGAACCCAATAGTGTCACACGAGCGTGCGCGGGACAGTGCGCGTCGTCAGTCCGCTGGGCCGGTCGATACTGAAAACCCCCAGATCGTAACGCGCTCAACGTCGAATCCCTTTGGCACGAGTGGGTTTCGCACTAGCGAATACTTTTCAGTATGTCCGTATTCACCACGACGGACGCTAAGCCGTAGCTCGCCAATTGCCGGCATAGCTGCTACAACGTCCACGACGACTCGCGCTCCTCGGATTCGCACACGTTCACTCGCCGGACGACCGCATTGGCTAACATCAGCATCGAGCATCGACAGAAAGAGCTTGTCGATGCCCTTCGGAAAGTCCGGGGGCTTCCCGACTGCTTCAAACGCAGCGCACGTATCGAATTTCGTGGAATCCCCCAGCCAGAACATTCGATAGCGCATTACAGCATTGAGTACTGCCACGGGATCACTCGCGAACGATGTCTGAGCATCGGCCTCGTTTGACCAAATCGACGCCGCTAGCGTCGCGATCAGCGCGCATTTGATAAATAGTCGGGAATGCATTCTACCTCGCTTACTGTTGTCCCAGATACCCAACGGCGAAACGTTAGGCTGGACGTCGCTGTGCCCGCTCACCCAGCTCGTGACGGGCAGGTCACTCGCCGGGCAACGACTGGTTTCTTCTCTGGCGGGTGCGCTCCGTCCACGACATCGCCGCTCCAAGTCTCTACACCGACAAGGTCCGCTCCTCTGGCGTGAAGACGCAGGGCCTGCCCCACGAACCCGGTGCTGCCCAGAAGCCAGACGCCGAGGTGATCGGCTGTCCGTTGGCGTAGGCGAATTGATAGCAAGCCGCGACAGCCGGCGCCGCGAGCGGGGTACGCGCAGCGTCATTCGCTACGCGACACGCGGTTACGACGACCAATAGATAGGTCGGGCGTCGGAGGAGCGAGACTCGCCGAAAACTCATAAGTCGGTCCCTGAATACTTCGTAGAGCGCCTAACGCTAATTGAACAACGCAAGCTAGCCAGAAAGTATGCTCGCGGCGCACGATCCGGCTATCCGTTTCTATTAACGACGTCAACGTCGGTTGAAATTGCACACTTTCGTCGGTTGAAGGTGCACGCGCGGCCGTTGCTCATGCCGGTGATTCGTTTTCACTGTAGGAGCCGCCGCATCTCAAAGGGCGGCCACTACCCTTATGGTGTAGGAGCAATCGAATACATCTACCTAACGAGCACGTTCGTCAATCGTTAGAGTCGCCGCGGAGCAACGACCATGGCCTTGCAGCGCCAAACCGCGGCGGCGAAAGTTCTGCGCTAGGCGCCCCGGCACGTCAGTGTCAGCGCGCGCTCACCGAGGAGCAGCAGATGCTGCGCCGCCGGATGCCCCAGCGGCACATCGGTCACCAGCGGGTGCTGATCGCTCGCCGAACGGAACTTCCGAAGCCGCACCAACCCCGCGCCTGGCGCGAGCGTCGCGTACAGAATGCGACGGCCCGTGAGCCCGCGGGCGAGGTCCACCATCACCGGTCGCGCCCCATCCGGCGACGTGACGACGGCGAGCCGGAGGTACGACGACTCGGCGGGGAGCAAGCTGTAGATGAGGCGCGACCGCGCTGGCGCGCGCTCGATCTGA
Organism: Gemmatimonadaceae bacterium; assembly: GCA_035279645.1. Lineage (GTDB taxonomy): Bacteria > Gemmatimonadota > Gemmatimonadetes > Gemmatimonadales > Gemmatimonadaceae > AG2. The sequence continues at coordinate 502 of DATEHJ010000539.1, read as the reverse complement.
AGACATGTCCCCTCTCGCGCAATGAGCGAGTCGGTGACGAGGACGGCGACGATAGCCTCGGTTGCCTCACGGCTCGACGAATTGCTCTCTGTGGTTTGCTGCGCACTGTCGGCGCTCGGCGGCGTGCCCCTCTGCTCGCCGGAGGATGCATCGTGAGGGTCGCTGGCACATGCGAGCAACGCGCCCCCGACTGCGGCCGCTACGAGAATGACCGCGAGTCCGCGGCCACCATGCCAGCGACGCCGCGACGCCCTGGCGAAGTGCCTTCTCGAGCCGATCATTCGTTCCAACGCATGATTTGCCTGCCGCCTGCGCGCGCCAACTTCAGTAGGCGCTCACGTCGCGCCCGGGCATGTACGCAGACGATTGGCCGCGCGCGGCGTTTCTCGTGCGCAGTCGTCCTGGCTCAGCCAGGCCGACTGCTCTTCATCGGCGGAATGACGATCGGGACGAAGTATTTCGGAATTATCAACTGTGTTCGAGGGGAAGCCGAGCGTACTTC
>DATEHJ010000538.1:0-5087 GCA_035279645.1 Gemmatimonadaceae bacterium | reverse complement strand
CGCGGGATGCGCGCTCGTGCTCTCGGTGAAATAGGCCACGAGGCCGTGAAACCACGCCGGCGCGGGAACGACGAAGGCCGATCCCTCGATGAGCGGCCCGACCGCAAAGCCGTACACGGCCCACCAGGTGATGATACTGGCGATCACCGTGACGCTCACCGCGAGCCAGCCACGCCAGCGCGCGTCATCTGCCCAGAGTGGAGCGCCGCTGGCGCGTCGCCGCACGCTGTAGATAGCGGGGCAGGCGAGCGCGAGCATCGGCACCGACGCAAAGTCCGTCACGAGGGCCAGCGCGAGCGCGATTCCTAACGCCAACGCCGACGTCCACTCCGGCGCGTCGAGCCAGGCAACGAATGCGAACAGCGTCGCGGCGATGGTAGCCGCGAGCGCGATGTCCGTCGTCGCGAGACCGGCGTGTGCGAGCACATTCGGATTTGTAACGAGCAGCAGAACCGCGACCGCACCGCCGCGCTCGTCCGTCAGGCGTCGTCCCCACGCCCAGACGACCACGCACAAAAGGAAGAAGAATGGGAGCTCACCGAGTCGTGCGAGGGCGAGCGTCGTGCGGTAGTGCGTGGAACGACCGAGAAGGCGTGTCCCCTCCTCGGTCGGCGACGACGCGCCGAGGGCGCGATCGCCATTCAGGTAGGGCGTGATGGCCGCCGCGATTCGGCCGAGAGGAGGATGCCGACTGTCGTAGCCGCGGTTTCCAGCGAGCCACTGCATTCCCGCAGCGATGTGCGCGGGCTCGTCGTTCGTGTTGCTGAACGTGAGATACGTTCCGGCAATCGCCAGCGCCCCCGCGAGGGTGAGCGCGAGAGCGACGCCGCGCCAGCCTCGCGCAGCGAGTGTGAAGGGCAGGCTGGGTGGCGCGGTCACACGGAATAGACGAGCGACCGCGCCCCACAATCACGCTCAGGTGATCGCGATCACAGGCTGTCGAGCGAGGACTGCGCGACCTCCAATGTGACACGCGACGCGTCGAGCACGACGCGATAACAGGGCTCGGGGGCGACGCAGATCAGATCCCGCACCGATCCACATTCGTCCGCGAACGCGCCGCCGATGATGCGGACATGCGAGGCGCGAGTAAAGGTGACGCCGGGAATGCTCGCACCCTGCAACCAGCTCGTGACGTCTCGTTCCATGAGTGCTCCAATGCCGCGTTTACTTCACCTTCTTGCCGGGGACGTCCTGTCCGTTCTGTTTCAGGATCATTCCCGCGACGTTGCCTGACGAGTCCTTGGTGAAGACGACTTCCGCGTCGACGTCCTTGAGGAAGAACGCGTCTTCCTTCTCGGCGAAGAGCTGAAACTTTTGCTGACCGGTGGCTTGAGCCCACAGCGAATTGCCGTCGCGCATAACGACGATGTGGAACGTCGGAGCAAGCTCGTAGTCGCCGACGTAGCGGTCGAGAACTTCGGGAGCGAGGGCGATCTCCGAGTGCGCGGCGGGTGCGGTCTTCACCGGCGCCGGCGCGAGCGGAAGCCGCGGATCGATGAAGTGCAGACCAACATCGTCGACGCCGGTGTTGCTATTCGACAGCACGACGACGCCCGTATGGCGAATCGGGTCGAAGCCGGTGAACGTGCGATAGCCGCCCGTGCCGCCGTTGTGCCAGGTGATGTTGGCGCCGCTCGGCGTCGTGAGAATGTGCCAGGCGAGACCGAGATTGAGATTCGGATTGTCGGTGCCATGCCGCTTGACGTGCGCCATCTCGATCGCGGGCGCGAGCGTTGACTGCGCGGGATCGACATTGGCGGAGAGAAACTTCAGCATGTCGTTCACGGTCGAGCGCAGCGCGCCGGCGCCGGCGAGGCCGGGGATATCCCAGTTGCTGACGACGTTGCCGGCGTCGTCGTGGCCCAGGGCGAGCCGTTCCTTCATCGACGGCGTGAAGACGACGCGTGTGTCGCTCATCTTGAGGGGATCGATGACGTGCTTTCGCACGAGCTCCTCGTAGCTCACGCCCTCGCGGCGCGCCAGCGCGATCCCGAGCATCCCCATGCCGAGATTAGAGTATTCATATTTCTCGCCGACGTCTCGCGTCAGCTGGTACGACGACACGAAGTCGATCGCCTGCTGCTCCGTGTAGTCGGCGTACGGATTGCTCTGGTCCTTGGGCGAGAAGTTGGTCGGCATCCGCGGCAGGCCAGACGACTGCGTCGCGAGGTCCACGAGCCGGATCTCGTGACCGTTGCGCGACGGTACGTGCGCGCTCGCCGGCAGATACTTCGCGACGGGATCCTCCAGCTTCACCTCGCCCTTTACGACCATGTCGGCGAGCGACGTCGCCGTGAAGGTCTTCGTGATCGATCCGATTTCGAACACGCTGTTCGCGTCGATTGGCCGGCTCGTTCCCGATGCGCCGTACGCGAAGACGCGTGTGTGTCCATCAGGATCGAGAATGCCGACGGCGATGCCCGTCGAGCGCTTGGTGTCGACGCGGTCCTTGATGACCGCGCGGATCGCCGAGTCGGAGACAGCGCGCGGATCGATCGCGGCGGCTTGTTGTGTTGCTCGTTGCGCGTACGCGCGCGATCCAGCGAACAGGAGCGTGGCAAGCGCGAAGCGAAGCACGAAACGAGGGCGCATTTAGGCGTTGGGCGTTGGGCGCCTAAGATGGCGAACGACGCAACAAGACGACAGCGGGTTTTTACGGACTGTCGGATCTTTAGTCGCCCACGCGCAACGCGCCACGCGCAACGCGCCACGCTCAACGCGCCACGCTCAACGCGCCACGCTCAACGCGATTGACTGCGTCGTCTGCACCGAGAGACGAGAACCGGCGGCTAGCACACCGTTGTCTCCACTTCGCCCCATTGAGATCGCCGTTCCGGTAACGGCGCCGAGACCAGCGGCGCGGAGGACCTTGTCCTTGTCGGCGGCGCTCAACACCGCGCCTCGCGACCCGCTCCTCACCGATTCATACGTGCTCGCGGTCGCTTGCTTCTGCACATCCGCCGACGTGATGATTGCCGCGAACGAATAGCGACGCCGTGCGTATGTGAGGCTATCGAAGTCGAGGACGAGCACAGTGAGCGAAGTCGCGCTGCTCGGCGACGTGGCTCCGCTTATGTGACCCCACACGTGCGCGCCCGCTGGTACAGTCGGGCGACCACTCAGCGCGATCACCGGATTCGCCACCGTCGCGGAGAAATTGTCGCCGGTGTGTGCCGTTATCGCGGCGATCGGTTGATCGAGGGAAAGCTCCATGAGCGTGCCCTCGGGAAGCGTGCGCGCAGTCGCGGGCGTCGCCGGTGAGGAGACCTCACCGTTCGCCGTCTCCGCGCGTGTCGAACTGCACGCCGTCGCCAGCGTGCTGGTGACGAGGGCGAGCCCGATTCGTTTGTGAAGCATCTCCCACTCGTGCGAGTTGCGCCGTCCCAGGGGCGCAAATCACAGACCGCGACGCGAATCTCGCGCACGCTTCACCGCTCGCCGACATGTGCGAATAAATTGAGGCATCTGCATTTGTCACATCGATGATTGCTTCGACTGTCGCTCTGTCCGTCTTCACACTCGCGGCGTTCACGCCGGCCACCAGGGCCGCCGATTCGGCGATCGTCATTCGCGTGAATCAGGTTGGCTACCTGCCCGATGTGCCGAAGGTCGCGGTCGCGTGCGGTCTGGATTCGACCCGGGCGCCTCGCACCGCGCGGAGTTTCGTCGTACGTGACGAGAAGGGACGCGTTGTGTTCGGTCCGCGCCGGGTTGTCGCGACCGGCGCGTTCGGTCCGTGTCAGCGGACGTGGCGGCTCGACTTCACCGAGCTCCGCCGCCCTGGGCGCTATCGGATCACCGCTTTTGGTGTGTCATCGCGCCTGCTACGCATCGATGCCCACGCGTACGATGGCGGCGCCGACACGTTGTTGAGCTACATGCGAGAGCAGCGTTCGGGTTGGAATCCCGTGATCGGCGATTCCGTGCACACGCACGACGGCATCGTCGTCGACGACTCGAGTCACGCGGGCAAAACCGTGGTCGTGAGCGGGGGCTGGGCGGACGCCTCCGATTACCTCCAGTATGTCGCGACGTCGGCGAACGCGACGTACATGATGCTCCTCGCCTATCGAGATCATCGCGACGCGTTCGGCGACGATTTCGACGCGCGCGGCGCGGCCGGCAAGAACGGCATTCCCGACGTGCTCGACGAGGCGCGGCACGGTCTGGAGTGGCTCGTTAGGATGTTTCCGAGCTACGGCGAGATGTACAATCAGATCGGCGACGACCGCGATCACACGTACTTCGATCTCCCGTGGAACGATTCGACCGACTACGGCTGGGGAAAAGGCAAGGAGCGCCCAGTGTATCCCTGCACGGGTCGCCCGCAAGGCTTGTTCGACTACAAGAACCGATCGACAGGACTGGCGTCGACCGCGGGGAAATATGCGGCGGCGTTCAGCCTCGGCTCCCAGATGTACGCCGAGAGCGACACCATCCTCGCCGACACCCTCAAACGGCGCGCGCTGCTCGCCTTCGTGTTAGGCACTCAGAACCACGGCGTGTGCCAGACGGCGCCGGGACGAGCGCCGTATTTCTACGAGGAGGCGAACTGGGTCGACGACATGGAGCTCGGCGCCGCCGATCTCTACGCGCTCACCGGCGATCGGATGCTCCTCGGCCAGGCGGTGTCGTTCGCGGAGGAGGAGCCGGTGACACCATGGATGGGCGCCGACACCGCACGCCACTACGAATGGTTCCCCTGGTACAACAACGGGCACTACGAGACGTGGCGCGCCGCGTTAGGCCCCGGCATCAAGCGCGAGATGGAGGATTACTATCGCCGCGGCCTCGAGGCGGTCGTCACACGCGCAACGAATGGATTCCGTGTCGGCATACCATTCATCTGGTGCTCGAACGATCTGATGACGGCGTTTGCGACGCAGGCGATGTTGTATCGACAGATGACGGGCGATCAGCGATTTCGCGAATACGAGCAGGCAGCGGTTGATTGGCTGCTGGGAACGAATCCCTGGGGCACGTCGATGGTGATCGGCTGGCCTAACGATGGTGTGTGGGCGCACGATCCGCATTCCGCTGTTGCCAGGCAGCTGGGCGTCGACAAGCTGCGCGGCGGTCTTCTC
>DATEHJ010000537.1:0-7354 GCA_035279645.1 Gemmatimonadaceae bacterium | reverse complement strand
CGGTAATGTCGCGCGGCGAGAAGAACCGCCCGATGAGCGGATGCTTATCGGCAAAGACGGCAAGGGTCGGCAGAACCGACGCCACGTGCACGGTGGACGCTTCGCCGCGCGCCGGTAGCAGCGTCATATCGGTCGTCGCGTATCCCTCGATGTCCTCGAATGAGCGCGAGACGTCGCGCCACGCGCGCACGAGCGACGGGTTGGGCGAGACCATCACCGTCATCCCCGTCTTGTTTCCCTGCGTCGGCTCCTGGAAGAGGATCACGACCCGATCGGCGTGCGGATATGACAGGGGATGCAGAAGCAGGTTGTTGACGACGCTGAACACCGCCGTGTTCGCGCCGATGCCCAACGCCAACGTTAGAATGGCGACGCCGGTCCATCCCTTCTGCCGTCCGAGTGTGCGAATCGCGAAGCTGACATCCTGTGCAAATGCGTCAGCGAGTTGGGCGCGCGTCATGCGTCGTTCTCTCCTCGTGGTGATCGTCAGGCATTGGGCGCGATTGGTCGCCAGATCGCCGAGGCGACGCGCGGTCGCCTCACGCGCGTCAGTCTCCGACATCCCACGTTCCACATAGTCGCGCACGCGCATCTCGATATGGAAACGCAGCTCGTCCTCGACGTCCGCGTCCACGCGCGGTCCCCAGAAGCGGAGATACCGACGCCAGGTCGCGGCCCGATGCGCGTTCGGAGCGTGGTCGCCGTTCATATCAGCGCGTCGCGGGCGCCGTCCGCAGGACCTTGAAGACCGCATCGGAGAAGCGCGCCCACGAGTCGTGCGACGCCGCGAGCTGCTTCTTGCCGAGGGTCGTTAGGCGATAGAACTTTGCGCGCCGATTGTGCTCACTAATCCCCCACTCGGCGGCGATCAGGCCCTTTTCTTCTAGCTTGTGGAGCGCGGGATAGAGCGAACCCTCCTCGACCTCGAGCACGTCGCTCGTGCAGTGCTCGATCCAGCGAGCGATCCCGTAGCCATGGCTCGGCGACCACGACAGGGTCTTGAGGATCATGAGGTCGAGAGTGCCCTTCAGGAAATCGACGGAGGAATCCATGTGCGGGAACTCGCAAGTAAGAAAAAGACTTACCCTAGGACTCCGAGGTATATACATCGGACTCCTAGGGTAAGCAAGCAAGGCCTGCGCTTCCAAGTTCTCACGCCTCAACAACGAGGCGTGAGCCGGTCTCAGTGCGGGGTGACGGCGCGTGCCCGCAGGTTTTCAGCGGGAGGTTGGTGGCTCTTCTCGACCAGGAGCTTGGTCGTGAACCGTTGTGCCTCGCTGATGCGCTCGACCTCGACCGCGGTGGCGTCGACTGCCTGCTCGATCCGCGCCAGCCGCTGCGAAATCTCGTCGACCGCCGCGCCGCTCTTCAGTTCCGGCTTCCGCCGATTGACGATGCTCAGAATGATTTTCGTTAGGCAACCGAGCGTCGCCATCACGCCCACGAAGACCATCAGTTCTTCGAGAATCTCGTTATTCATGCATGCTCCTGGCTGCGACCCCGACCCTTACGCCCGGACCGCGGGCGCGGTTTCTGAAAGCTGAATGCTGGGAGCCCGCCGCGTCCAGAGGATTCGTTGCAGAACTCAGGCTCAGGCGGCCGGCTCGAACCACAGTGGTCGCCGGTATCGTATGCAGATCTCTTCCCCCTCGGCGATCCCGCGGAGCGCCACCAGCGTCACCATCTGCTCCGCCTCGTGGCAGACGATCTCGGCGTTCGGCTCCTCGGCGTGGTTGCACAACGAAATGACGCCGAGGACGATGCAGGCGCGATTCTGCCGTTCGCCAAAACGGAAGTTGTAGTCACCGAGGCGCGTCTTCGAGATGCGCCCCGCATCTTCATCATCGTAGACGATGACGGGACAGGTGACGATCGACCTCCCTTCGTCAATGCGCTCCGTCGCCATGAGGCCGCGTCCTTTGCGCTTGAATTGCCGGATGGCGAACACGGTTCGCTAGGGGTGTTAGAGTGGACCTCTCGGCTCACGAAGTTGACGCCGCATCGAGAATCGAGTCACGGAGTTGTGACGCCTTCAAGGTCGCGAGCCGCCGAGACATGCCATAGTTTCGGCATATGCTCAGCATTCTCATCCCCCTGCTCGTGGCTCAGGCGGCACAGCAGCCGCCGGCGCCCAAACGGACCGTTCCCGATCCCGGCATCATCGTCAACGCACAGCAAGTCACGCCGGCCGGCGTGCAGACCGTGTTCGAGGGTCGCGTCACGGGCGTGCGCTTTGGCATGAATCCCTCCGAACTGTGGGTGGCGATTCCCGGCTCGGCGTATCACCTCGCCTGGGCCGACAATCGTGTCCTCGGACGTGGCGCCTTCAATGGCCCAGCGGGTGTGCAGGCGATCGCCATCGACCCGGTCAAAGGGCGGGTCGCGGTGAGTACCATCGGCCATCTCCCCATCGCCGCCGGCGAAGCGCAGATGCCCGGAACGTTGCCGCGCGTCGCGTCCCGTCCCGCCGCGCAACTGAGCTTCTTCGATGACAGCGCTCGCGGCGCGAAGATTTCCACGGCCTTCTCGTCAGGCGCCCTCGGCGAGTACTTGATCGGCGCGCCGGCTGTTGCGAGCCGGAAGAACGCGGGCGGCCACCGCGTCGCGGTCGCCCCTCTCACGGTCGAAGATCGCCTAACGGTGATCGACGCCGACAATGGAAAACCGCTGGCTTCGGTCCCGATTGGCGTCGCGCCGATTGCCGCCGTGGTCTCCGCCGACGGATCCGTCGCGTATGTCACGAATCTTGGCGGCGCCAAGCCCGGGCCGCGCGATCGCTCGGCGCCGCAGCTCTTTCATCCGCGCGGAGAAACCGTTCGCATCGACGCGCGCGGCATCGCGGAGCGGGGGAGCGTCGTGCGTGTGGACCTCGTCGCGAGTCGCGTGACGGACTCCATCGTCGTCGCGCGACATCCAACTGGCATCGTCTGGGACACAGCGCGAGCTCGCCTTTATGTCGCCGCCGGCAACGATGATTCGGTGAGTGTCGTAGACACACGCACGAATCGCCTCATCGGGGGCATCGGAATCGCGCCCTTTCGAGAGCGGCGCATCGGCGCGTCGCCGACGGCGGTCGCACTCTCACCCGACGGCCGCGCGCTGTACGTTGCGCTTGGCGCGCTCAATGCGGTCGCGGTCTACGACGTTACAGCCAGTGACGCGTCAGCGGCGGTGTTTCGCGGCCTGATCCCGACGGCCTGGTATCCGTCGAGCCTCGACGTGAGCCGCGATGGGCGGCGGCTCGCTGTCGGCGCGCTGCTCGGGGTCGGAGCCGGAGAGGGGCGGACCGAGGGGTCGCCGGGGAAGCGCGGACGATATGTATTCGCTGAACGCGGCTCGGTGAGCGTTATAGAGATTCCGACACCGACGCAGCTCGCGGCGTACACCGCGGCCGTCGCCGCCAACAATCGGCTGACGCTGGCGTCGGCGCCCGCGCGAGATTCGGGGACGCGTACCGCGGTCGTGCCGCGGGCGGTGCCGGAGCTGCCCGGTGACCCATCGCTTGTTAGGCACGTTGTCTACATCATCAAGGAGAATCGCACCTACGACCAGATCCTCGGTGATCTCGGGCGAGGCGACGGGGACAGCTCGCTCGTGATTTACGGCCGCGACGTGACGCCGAATCAACACGCCCTCGCCGAGCAGTTCGTCACTCTCGATCGAATCTTCGCCAGCGGCGGCAATTCCGCCGACGGTCATCAGTGGCTCACGCAGGCGAACGAGACCGAGTACGCGCTCTGGCCCCTGTACGCGGGGCGCAGCTATCCGTCCGAGGGGATCGATCCTCTCGTATATTCGTCAGGCGGTTTCCTGTGGGAATCCGCTCAGTCGAAGGGAAAAAACGTCAGCGTGTTCGGCGAATACGCGCCGGCACCGTCGGATTCCATTCCCGGCGTGCGGGCGTCGCTCATGGCAGAGTACCAGGCGAACGAGCAGCGCGGGAGCACGTACTTCCGCGACCTGATGCGCTCGCGTTACAACACGCACTCCGACATCCCGTCGCTCGATCGCGTTCTCGTGCGCGAGTATCCGGGGTGGACGCAGGAAGTGCCGGATGTCGTAAAGGCGCAGGTGCTTCTCGACCACCTGCGTGAGTGGGAAGGCAAAGGTGCGATGCCCGACCTGGTGATGATGATCCTGCCGAGCGATCACACGGTTGGGACGTCGCCAGGGTGGTGCGTACCGCGCGCTTGCGTCGCCGACAACGATGTCGCGTTGGGCAAGATCGTCGACGGGCTGTCGCACTCCTCGTTCTGGAAGGACATGGCGATCTTCGTGATCGAGGACGATGCCCAGAATGGAGTCGATCACGTCGACGGGCACCGCACGACCGCCTTCGCCATCTCGCCGTTCGTGCGTCGCGGCTCGGTGGATCACACCTTCTACAGCCAGCCGAGCGTGGTGAAGACGATCGAATTGATGCTCGGGCTTCCGGCCTTGAGTCTCTTCGATCTCGTCGCCACGGACATGCGAGCGAGCTTCATCGCGCCGGGCGAGCAGCCGAACTACGCGACGTTCAGCGCGGTCCCGGCGACACAACGCCTCGACGAGACGAACGCGCGAGTGAGCGAGATTCGGGGGCCTGACGCCGCGGCGCGCCGGCGCGCGGCGCTCGCGTCGCTCCGCATGCGCTTCGACGGGCCTGACGAGGCGCCGTCGGACGCGCTCAATCGCATTCTTTGGCATGACGCGCGCGGTTGGCGCGCCGCCTACCCGGCCGTCCGCCAGTCGCTCTTCTTCCCGATGTCGCGCGACATCGCCGACGACGACCGGGAGGAGGCTCGCGAGGGCGCTCACAACCGCCCTCGTTAGTTAGGCGTTAGGCTCGGCGGGGTGGGCCGCATTCGCCGGACTGGCGAGACGCGGCCCCATCGTTATGTTTTGGCAACCCTTCCTCGAGCGACGATGCGCAGATTCCTGGTACTAGCCGCCTCACTGGTTGTATTTGCGGCCTCCGCTCCTACGACCGTCGCAGCGCAGAACACAAGCGAAAACGCTCTCGCCGCGTATTTGGCGATGGTCCTCAGTCCGGTCGGCACGCTCCCGCCGATCCTCTCGGGTGCCATGCTCATGCGTCCGATGACAGCTCCGGACTTCGCGGTGCGGTACGGACGCATCTCGATGGAGAACGAGAGCGTGAACACCTTCGGCGGGCGACTCGGTTTCCCGGTGGGCCAGAAGGTGACGATGCGGTGAACGCTGGCTACGAGGCATTCAGCTGCGAGGATTGCAGCGGGCATTTCATCGGCGGTGTCGGCGCCGAGGGTCGCCTGGCGAGCTCGATGCTTGGCACCGGGGGCGACGCGGCACAGCTGAACGTGGGATTGAACGGCGAAGCCGGATTCGGCCACCAAGACGACGCAACTGCGTTCGCCATCACCGCGGGCTTGCCGATCGCCCCTTGTCTCCGGCAATTCGACGATGCGGATCGCGCCATTTCTCACGCCCGGCTTCGGCTGGGGTCGCCTCTCCGGGAGCGGCGACTCTATCAGCGGAACGCGCTTCCTTCTCGGCGGCGGGGTCACGCTGCAGAGCCTAACGAATGACATCGGCGTGAACGTCGGCTTTCAGAAGGTATTCATCGACCGCGGCGAGACGATGTTCGGGGTGTCGCTCATCTTCGGCACGAAGTAGCTCGAGCGGCGGTTTGCCTTGTGACATAGCGCACAGAAACTGCCATCGTTAGGCACGAACAAATGTGTACGAGCGTCGCGGGCTTTGCGCGCGATGGTGCGGCGGCTACGTTGCTATCGTCCCCCAACGGACGAACGCAATGAGAAAACTCTCTTCGACGGTCGCTGTTCTCGTCTTCATCACCGCCTTTCCACTTGGCGCCCAGGGCATCAACGCCGCGGTTGCATACGGCGCGTTGATCACCACGCCGGCCGGCGCGCTCCCGCCCGTGTTGTCGGACGCGATGCTCAATCGCTCGATGACGCAGCCTGACGTCGCGGTGCGTTACGGTCACATCTCAGATGCTGGAACGAGCCTCAACACCTTCGACGCGAGGGTCGGCTTTCCCTTTGGCACGCGAGCGATGGTCGGCGTCAACGCCGGCTACCAGGACGCCAGCTGCAGCTTTGGAAACTGCGACAGCCACTTCATCGCCGGTGCCAACGCCGAGGGTCGCCTTGCGAGCTCGATGCTCGGTACGGGCGCCGAGGCGGCACAGTTGACGATCGGCCTGAACGGCGATGCCGGCTTCGGTAAGAACGCCGGCGCAACCGCATTTAGCTTTACCGGCGGGCTGCCGGTGGCTCTGCTCTCGCGTACGTCGAAGCTGCTGATCGCTCCCTTTCTGACTCCGGCCTTCGGCTGGGGCCGCGCCTCCGACAACGGAGTGTCCGAGAACGGAACGCGATTCCTCCTCGGTGGCGGGGTCACGGTTCAAAGCTTGAACAGCCCCATCGGAGCGAACTTCGGATTTCAGAAAGTTTTCATCGACGGCGGCGAAACGGTGTTCGGCGTGTCACTGGTCGTCGGCAGACGATAGCTCGATTGGCTAGCTGCTGTGAGAACGGCCCACGATAAAACCGTGGGCCGTTCTCACTAGCCACTGGCAACTAGTCACTCACTTGTCAGCTGCCGTGGCCCGCTTCACTACCGTTAGCTTCACCGTGCTCGGATACTGCTTCGAGTGATGCACGCTGTTGTGCGCGACCAGTCCCTGTGTCTCGTCGAAGTTCTTCCCGCCAGTGTTCATGTTCCGGTCGAAGCGCGGAAAGTTACTGCTCGAGACTTCGATGCGAATGCGGTGGCCGGCGTCGAAGTAATTGCTCGTGGTCAGTGGGCCTAACGTGACCTTGTACGTCTTGCCCGGCTCCATCCACACCTGCTTGTCGTAGCCATCGCGATAGCGCACGCGCTGAATCGTCTCGTCGAGATTGTATGCGCGGCCGTCGGGATAGACATCGATGAGCTTCACGGTGAAATCGGTGTCCTTCCGGTCGGACGACACGTACAGCGTGACTTCGATCGGACCGCTGACCTCCGTGCCTTCCTTGAGCGGCTCGCTCGAATAGACGAGAATGTCCGGCCGCGCCTCCATCTTCCGCTGATCGAAGGCGCCGCCGTTCACGGCGTTGCCGGTGCAGCAGACATTTCCTCCATATGACGGCACGGGATTCATCGGGTCGTACTGGAAGCCGTCGGGCTTGTCGCTGCCGGGCGGGGTTGTCGTTAGGCTGCCGTCGCCGTCGAGGGTGTTCGCCTTGCCGCCGCTCGTCAGGTAATACGTGAGTGTCTGCGCGCCGCGCGGTGGCCAGCTGTCCGACGTCTGCCACTTGTTCAACCCCATCGTGAAGTAGCGGACCTTCGGCAGCGTGTCGAGCAGGTGGTTGTTGTCGCCCTTGAG
>DATEHJ010000536.1:0-2607 GCA_035279645.1 Gemmatimonadaceae bacterium | reverse complement strand
AAGCACGATGCAGGTCCTGCACGACACGATCTCGATCGTTCAGCACCTGCCACAGAGCTTCGACGCGTCGGCGTCGCAGTGCGGCCTCTTGATTGACGAGTGGATCGAGTCCGTGCCGACGCGCGAGGAGGTCACGGGCCTCGCTTTCAATTTCAACGCACCCAACAGCGCTCCGCCGCAGGCGCTGCTCCTCGCCGTGACGCCTAACGAGACTGGCAGCTGGCTGTGGGACGACCTCGTCGACTCGGTGCTCGATACTTTCCGTCGCGCGCGGCTGCGCGCCGTCGAGCCGGACAAGCTGGGCGACGCGCCGGGAATCGCCACGCTCCTCCCGGCGGTGATCGCCGAGTTCGGCACGAGCGCCGCCAGCGTCTCGCTCGACTACTCGTTCGTCTTCACGGCCATCGCCGAGCCCGCGCTCGCGCTGATGACGCCGTCCGTCACCGGCGGGGGAGGCTGACATCATGGCTCAGCTCACGAATGTCATGGTCGCCGACGGCGGCCTCCTGCTCGAGGAATTTCGCGAGCCAGCCGTCACCGCCTACAATCGACTGGAGGCACGCCCGCGCGCGCACGATTACACGCGCAGTCTCCGCGCCGAAGTGCGCGATGCGCTGTGGATGCTCACGCGGCAGTGGCAGTTCGGGGAGCTCGAGGCGGAGGATGCGGGCTCGCCGATCGACGCGCGGCTGCTCACCCGGAGGCTGACGGTGGACCGTGTCACGTTAGGCAACGCCGGCGGCGTGCAGAGCTACGACGACACGATCCCGCTCGAGACGATCGTCGAGCGAGAGCGCGTGCCCTTCTCCCACGCGCTCCGCGTGCAGGCGGCGCAGTACTTTCTCCGTCTGCACACGCCGGCATTACGGACGAAGTATCTGCCGCGCTACCGCACTAAGTTTGCTTTCCTCCAGAACGCGGACGGCAATTATCGCGGCCAGGTGGATGGCTTGAATCTCTATGTGGCGACGCGTCGTCTCGCCTTCGACGGCGAGCAGGCCCTGGCCTCGATCGCCGCGGGCACGTTCGCGACCGACGTCCCCGTCGACACCGCGGATGCCGGACCGATGCAGACGATCATGGACGCCTTCACTGCCTGGATGGATCGGCAGTACTCGCAACCCGCCCCCGCCCCCGCCCCCGCCGCGCCTAACGCGTGGGACGACTCGCGATTCAGCTACTCGGTGACGGCCGGAGCGCCCGCCGACGGCGGCAGGCAGGTCACCCTCGCCGCGCCGCGCTACGAAGGTGGTCGTCTCGACTGGTACTCGTTCGAGGTCGATACGAATGGCGCGCCGATCACCATCAGCGATCCCGCGTACACCGCGCCCGAGCCACAACAGGAGGCGATCTCCTTCCTGCCGACCACGGCGACGTTCAAGGGCATGCCGAACGCGCGCTTCTGGGAGATGGAGGAGCGTCAGGTCAATTTCGGCGCGCTCGAGGCGCAGACCACGGACCAGCTGCTGCTCGTCTTCGCTGAGTTGGGCCTCATCTACGGCAACGATTGGTTCGTCGTACCCTACGTGTTGCCGGTCAATACGCTCTGCGAGGTGTCGAGTCTCATCGTCACCGACGTGTTCGGGGACCGGACGCTGATCCTCGCCGCCGATGAAGGCGCCGACAACGACTGGCAGCGCTGGAGCATGTTCAGCCTCAGCAACCTCGGCGAGATCGGCAGCTACAACAGGCAATTCTTCCTCCCCGCGACGGTGGGCGCGACACTCGAGAGCGACGCACTCGAGCGCGTCCAGTTCGCGCGCGACGAGATGGCGAACATGGTGTGGGCCGTCGAGGAGGTGATTCCGGACGCGACCGGGATCGGCATCAACGGTGACGACGCCGCCGACAAGACCGGCGTGCTCCCGGCGCCGATCCAGAATTCCCCCGCCTCGATTCGCTACTTGTTAGGCACGACGGTGCCGGAGAACTGGATCCCCTTCCTGCCGGTGCAGCGTCCCGGTAGCGCGCAGGACATCGCCTTCCAACGCGCGGCGATGCCGCAGATGGGCATCCCTCCACGCGACGTGATCCGGGCAAAAGGGGTGCTGCTCAACGAGGCGCCGCTCCCCTGGTTCGTGAACGAGGAGGAGATCCCGTTCGCGGGCACTGTCGTGACGCGCAGCTACCAGCGAGCGCGCTGGTATGACGGCCGCACGTACCTCTGGATCGGCCGCGCCCGCGAAACGGGCCGCGGCGTCGGCAGCAGCAATTTGCGCTTCGATCAGATCGACCCGCTCCAGCCGTCGGGGAGTCCGGCGGCTATTCGTTAGGGCGACTGGCGTGCTGGGCCGAGATCGCGGTTGACCGAGATCGCGGTAGACCAGACAGGAATCACGAATTATTCGAATTACTCGAATGATTCGCCGTGGCGAGACGATCCCTATGCGCGAGCGCAATACTCATCATTGTTGGCGTCGGGCATTGGGACTCTACCGTCGCAAAAGACCATTCGAGCCATTCGCGTAATTCGTGATTTCCTTGTTGCGCGATCACGATCCGTCGTCGCGGCGCACGCTCAAGCTGGGCCTACGGGCTATGGCTTGATGAACGCCCGAACGCGCGCGTCGCGGAGGGCGAGACCGGCCCAGAGGATCGCACCAATCA
>DATEHJ010000535.1:0-13224 GCA_035279645.1 Gemmatimonadaceae bacterium | reverse complement strand
CGTCAGTCCGGGGACGCCCATACCCTGACGTAAACGGTCATTTTGCTGCTGCCGCTGTGCCTGGAGCGCGAGTGATGCGAGTAGCGCGACGCGTTCGCCCTCCTTGACGCCGCTCACGACTTCCGTGTAATCGAAGTTGGCGGCGCCAAGCATTACGACGCGAGGGCGATAGGTCTTGTGCGCGCTGTCGAGGACGAAGACCAGGCCGGGATGCGTGCGACGGCCTACGCCACCCATCTCGGGCGTGGAGAGTTGCAGATTTCCGCCGGGCGCCTGCTGACCGCCGCTGCGATTCGCGCCCCCGATGCCGGCGTGCTGCTGTCCGCCGCCAAACGCTCCCGATTGTCCTCCGGCGCCGGGAGCGCCGGCCGGGCCGCCGCCATTCGCCTGCATTTCCTTGCGTCGGCACGCGCCGGCCACGCGCATGTCAATTCCAGCGTTCTGATACAGCTTTTCGCTCTCAGTTCGGACAGCCGAGAAATCCAGTTCGCCGGAACGGGCCTTGGCGCGCAGATCGTCGAGCTTCTTCTGGAGATCCGGCTTCTTCGCGAGCGCCGCTTTCACGTCGGCACACTGCTTGTCGGTCACCTCGATCTGCTGCCGCCCCTGACCAAAGCCCTGCTGGGGTTGCTGCATCGTCTCGCCCTGCGGCGCCACCACGACTTCGCCCTGCGACGTCGACGCAACGCGGTTCCGTCCGCCAGCGGGCGCGCCGACAGCGCCTGCCTCAGAGCGCGAACGACCAAAGCCGTTTTGCATCTGCGAACGCACCTCGGCGTTCACACTGTCCACGTTGAGCCCGAGCATTTGGCCGGTCGCGGCCGCCTCGCGCACGTTCTTGAGGGCGTCGTTCGGCACGGCGATCACGTCGTTCACCTGGTCGACAAGCACCGCGACCTCGCCGTTCATCCCTGGCTTTAACAAACTCTCACGATTGTCGAGCGTGACGAGCACCGGGAACATCGTCACGTTCTGCTGAACCGTCGCACTCGGCTCGATCTTTTCCACGACGCCCTGGAAGCGCCGATCGGGAAACGCATCGACGGTGACAGCGGCGTTCTGGCCCGCGCGAACCTGGCCGATATCGGTCTCGTTGAACAGCGCTCTGACGCGGACGCGACTGAGGTCGGCCATCGTTAGGAGGGACGTGCCACCGGTCGCCGAGCTCGTCGCCGACGTTATGACCTGACCGAGCGAAACGGTCTTCGTCAGCACCGTGCCCGCGGTGGGCGCGGTGACAGTCGCATCCTCGAGGCGCTGCTTTGCGAGATCAAGATTCGCCGCCGAACGAATGACCGCGGCCTTGGAGTTCTCGAGATCCAGCGACGCACCCTCAAACTCCTGAGACGTGATGACTCGCGCTTTGAACAGCTCATCGCTGCGCTTCTTTTGCGCTTCCGAGACCTGCAGCTTGGCCTGCGATGCCTTGAGGTCGGCCTCGGCCTGGTTGTACTGATTCTGGACGTCGCGCGTATCGATTTGCACCAGCAGATCGCCAGGTTTTACGAGCGTGCCCGTCTCGACAGTCATCTTGGTGATCAGGCCGGAGGCCTTCGATTTGACCTCGACGACGTTGATCGGCTCGACCGCGCCGGTAGCTTCGGCGTCGATAACGATCGTGCGGCGCGTAGCGAGCGCCGTCTGGACGAACGCCGCTTTATCCTTGCTTCCACTGCACGCGGCGGTGCCGACAGCCATTACGGCGAGCGCCAGCGCGAAAATTCGCTTCACGAGAGGAGTCTCCGGGCGGGAAAGGTGCATCCCGCATAATACGCGCGGATGGGCCCGGGCGCTGAGGACTCTTAGCGGATTGGTTAGGGGTTTGGAGACTAAAGGTCAGGGGTGCTTAACTGTATGTAGCACCTAACACCTAGCACCGAACACCTAGCGCCCTACTTCAAGTCCTGGCCGATGATCGCCTCGATCTGTGCGCGCGCGATGCGGTAGTCCTGACGCGCCTGGATGAGGGCAGCGCGCTGCTGATTCAGGGTCGTTTGAGACGTGAGGAGGTCGAGCAGCGTCGATGCGCCCAACGCATAGCGCTGCTGCTGTACCCGCAAATCCTCTTCCGCCGAAGCGATGGAAGCCTGCTGGATGTCTATCCGCTCCTGCGCTGCACGAAGCGCTGCGAGCTGCTGCGTGAGATTCTGCTGCGCGGCGAAACGGGCGTCACGAAGGGTCGCATCGGAATTCTGCGCGGCGACCTTCGCTACCGTGAGTGCTAACTCTCGTTGATAGTTGTTGAACAGAGGATACGACGCGCTGAACGAGAAGGTGTTCGCGTACGGATACAAGCGATCGCCCGAGTTGCCCGTCCCGTAGGGTGCGTAGCCGCTTCCTCCCCGCGAGAAGGTCAGGTCGACCGTCGGCAAGTACGGTGTCTTTGCGGCATTCAGGCTGGCCTTCGTCGAGATGAGCTGCGCGCTCGCCTGAGAAACGGCCGGTCCTTGCTGCGCGAGCTGCACGAGCGTGCTGCTGTCGATCGGCGAGATGGGCTGCTCGAGGGTGTCACTCGACTGCGCGGTGACGAGAAACGGTGCGGCAACGAGACGAGTGAGCGCCGCGCTCGCGACGCGCAAGTTGTTCTGCGCCGTGAGCAGTGCCAGGCGCGCGTTGCCTACCTCGATGACGGTACGGAGCGAGTCCGACAGCGTCGCGGCACCTGCCCGAACCCGCGCTACCGCTGCCTGCTGATCGGCCGTTGCCTGATCCAGCTGCGCGACAGCGGCGATTTCGGATTCTCGAGCGGCAAGAATCGCGTAGTACTGCGTCTTCACCTGGAGAGCGACACTGAATTGCGTCGCAACATCGTTCGCTTCCGCAGCGCCGACGTCAGCCTTCGATTGAGTAATTTGAAACCAGCGTTGGCCACCGTCGAAAATCCGCACCGAGGCGCGAAGGCCGGTCGAATACGACCACGGGTGCGGTGGATTGAAGGGCACGATCGTACCGCTTTGCCCAACGCGATCACCGGTTTGGTTCGTCTGCCCAGCAGTGATGTTGGCCGCGGGGATGAATGCGGCATACGCTGCGCGGACCGAAGCGTTGGCGACGGTGGTTTGCCCGCGTGCCTGGACCGCTGTGGGCGAGTTGCGCTGCGCCAGCTCGATCGCGTGCTGCAGATCGATCGGGTGGAACGAGGTGTCGTTGTCGATCGAAGTGCGCCGAACCGTGTCGCGCATCGACGCGAGCGAAACGGGGGTCCCCTGTGCGAAGATCCCCCGCGCGAGGCAGGGGATCGCGATAAGAATGATGAGTGTTTTGTTCATTTTCCCTTCTGCTCCAAAGTGCGGTGCGTCTCGACTCGGCGCACGCTGTCCTCACGTTCGCGGGTTCGCCGCGCCTGGTCCCGACGCAACGAATCTTCGCGGACGCGGGTCTCGAACTTCATGCGCTGGTCGGGCGAGAAGATTCGATAGAACTGCGCCCGAGCGTTGGCGCGTACGCTGTCGATTTGCGGCTTCACCGGTTTCAGCAGTGAGTCGACGCGGCGATTCTTCTCATCGATGACAGAATCCATCGCCTCACGTTGCGCCGGTGTCAGCGCGAGGTCGTCGTACATCGCGGTCCGCGCCGACCACGAATGATCTGTATTGGCGTGCAGCATTACGCGCTCGGCGGAAAATCCAACCACGCCCCCAACGAGCACCGCGCCGAGAAGGAAGAAGAGCGCCTGCTGCTTGGACCGCTGCATTATGGTCTCCCGTTGCTTCTGTCTTTGTGTCCGACCACGTCGCGGAGCGACGCCTCCCGATCCCCTTCGAGGGTCGGGCGAATCACCGTCTCGACCGGCACGGGGCTCGGGGTCAGAATACTCTCGTAGGCGGTGCGCGTCTCGACTTGGCGAGCGCGGAACATCGCGACGCCGGCGGCAAGGACGAGGACTGCGGCCGCCAAGAGTGCCGGACGCGCCCACCGATCGAGCTCGGCCCACCAGCCCAGATCGACCTCGGTGATGCGCGCCATGATACGCGACTCCAGCTCGTTCCAGTAAGGCTCACCAGCGGGCGCGGCGTACAGCGCGCGCAACTCGCGCGTCACGTCGCCTTCGCCACCGTCGTTATGCAATGTGAGCTTCGTCATATGTCGCTCCGTACGTCCTTCAGCAGCCGTCGCAGCGCCGCCCGCGCATGGTGCAGATCCGAACGTGCCGTTCCTTCCGGTATCCCGAGCATCGAACCGATCTCACCGTGAGTAAAACCTTCCACATCGTGCAGGACGATCACCGAACGTTGCCGGTCAGTGAGCCGGGTGAGCGCCTCCGTCAACCGCCGACGCAACTCGTCCGCCTCGCCCGGATCCCGAAAGGGAGCGGGCGCCGACTCCGAGAGCTCGTCTGCATCACGAACTTTGCGCCGGCGGACGAGATCCAGCGACGCGTTGGCCATGATGCGGAAGAGCCACGCCCCGAAGGGCTGATCGGGAAGAAAGCGATCCAACGCGCGAAATGCGTGGAGGAAGCCCTCCTGCACCGCGTCTTCCGCGTCCTCGTGCGTCAGCACGATCGCGCGACAGACCGCGTATGCGCGCCGCTGGTGCAGCCGCACGAGCGCAGCGAAGGCCTCGTTGCTTCCCTCCTGGGCCGCCACTACGAGCGCTCGCTCCTCCGAGCTCCTCCGCGGATCTCCGTCAGCGGACGGCGGCATCGCGTAGGTCGAGTGAACTGCGGTTGCGGCGGTCATCCTCGCTCTGTGAACTCCTGCCAATGTCCACTCGTTGTACGGCGAGCGGGGGCCGAGCGTTGAGGACGACGGGTCGCACTCAGGCACCCTGTCCATCGAGCCCCAGGTCGGCGGCGCGACCGCGCATAGCGTCGATCACAAATTGTATATGCTCGTCCAGGTCGACGCCCATCTCTTGCGCGCCGAGCAGCACATCGTCCCGATTCACGCCTCGGGCGAATCCTTTGTCTTTCATTTTCTTCCGTACCGAGCGCGCGTCCACCTCGTGGAGGCTCTTGGACGGTCGAACGAGCGCGGTCGCGGTGACGAGACCGGTGAGCTCGTCGACGGCGAACAGCGCCCTGGCCATCTGAGTCTCGCGGGACACGCCACAATAGGTTGCATGACCAAGCACCGCTTGGAGAATATCGTCCGGCCATCCGCGTTCACGCAGGACTTGTACGCCGTGCGCAGGATGTTCCTCGGAAGAAGAATGGGCCGCGTTAGGATAGCGCTCGTAATCAAAATCGTGGATCAAACCGGCCAGTCCCCACCGCTCGGGATCTCCCCCGAATTTGCCGGCGTAGGCACGCATGGCGGCCTCGACGGCCAGCATGTGCTTTCGCAGCGACTCGCTGGCGGTGTATTCGTGCATGAGCGCGAGGGCGTCGTTACGGGACGGGAGAGACATGGGCGTCGCGTATGGGGCGTGATGCGTTGAGCGTGAACGAAGAATAGAACACGAGACGTCCGTGGCCGCCAATCAGCCTTCGGGACCAATGCCTCATCTGCGCGCAATCACAAAGGCGAAATCGTCAGACGACGACGCCGAGCGATTTCCGTTCACCGTCCCGGTAGTGCGCGCTCTGGACAAGCTGTCGTTGGACTCGGCGGTAACGTTCTTCGTTGGTGAAAACGGCTCGGGGAAATCGACCATTCTCGAAGGGATCGCAGCGGCGGCGGAATTGCCGGCGGTGGGCAGCGTCGGTGTCGCTGATGACCAAACGTTGAACGCACAACGGGCACTCGGTCGCGCGCTCCGACTTACCTGGAGACAGCGCACGCGACGCGGCTTCTTTCTACGCGCGGAAGACTTCTTTGGCTTCACGAAGACGCTGGCGAGGATGCGATCGGAGTTCCTGACGCGTCTCGACGAGCTGGAGGTCGAATATCAGGATCGGTCCGCGTATGCGAAGCGTCTCGCACAAGGTCCGGTTCGCAGATCGCTCGCCGAGATGGAGAGTCGTTACGGCATCGATCTCGACGCGAACTCACACGGGCAGAGCTTTCTGAAGCTCTTTGTGTCGCGCTTCGTGCCGGGAGGGCTGTACCTTCTCGACGAGCCGGAAGCACCGCTTTCGCCGCAGAGCCAGCTCGCGCTGATCGCGATGATCGGCGACATGGTCGCGCAGCACGCGCAATTCATCATCGCGACGCATTCACCAATCTTGCTCGCAATACCCGGCGCTCTGATCTACAGCTGCGATCGTGTGCCGATCGAGTCAGTGCGCTTCGACGAGCTGGATCACGTCGTGCTCACGCGCGACTTCCTGAACAACCCCGGAAGGTTCCTGCGTCACCTCAACGGTGAGTAGTGGCGGTAGGTCGTCATGGCGGTGTTTCTCGAGGCGACCACCGAGCACCAACCACCGTTTCAACGCGCTGCCGCGGCAGCGGGTTTCTCGGATTCGTAGCTCCGGTTGGTGAGCTTCACGATCATGCCGAGGAGTAAGAACAATGCGATGACGCCGATGACGAGGCCGGCGAAAGCAGCGCCCATGTCGGAGCCATGGGCAGCGTGCGGCGCGTGTTGATGAGAATGCGTGTCAGGCATTGTGAGTTGGAAGCGGCGATTCGTTAGGCGACGCGCACGCTATTCATGACGTCGTTCTTCTGGATCTTCTTCACTACGTCGAGCCCTTCGACCACCTTGCCGAATACGGTGTGGACACCATTTAAGTGGCGGCAGTTCTGGTCATTGAGCACGATGAAGAATTGGCTGCCACCGGTGTCCTTGCCGGCGTGCGCCATGGAGAGGGCGCCGATCTCGTGGGTTTTCGGATTTCCCGCCGTCTCGCATTTGATCTTGTAGCCCGGGCCGCCGGTGCCGACGCGTGGATCGCCGGCGGGGAGATCGCGCGAGAGCGGGTCGCCGCCCTGGACGACAAAATCCGCAATGACACGGTGAAACTTCACGCCGTCGTAAAACCCGCTGTTCGCCAGCTTCTCGAAGTTCTCGACGGTTTTGGGGGCTTCTTTTTCGTACAGATCCGCGACCATGGTGCCGCGGTTGGTATCGAAGGTTGCGCGCTTCACGATTCGGATTGGGTTGTAGACCATCCCAAACCTAATCGAGGCCGCCGCGCTCCGCCCAGGACGCGCAGCTAACGCGAACTGCTCGTGCGCGCCGGCACCGACGACATGAAATGATACACGCGCGCGACTTTGCAACCGGCGAGCACGGCCGGCGTGAATGTCCACTTGCCGATCACGCCCCGCACGTTGTCGGTGAACCATTTGTTCGAGACTTTCACAACTTTGAAAGTCTTGAGGTCGGCGCGTCCGACGGTATCGACGACGACGTCGATCTTGATTTCGGCGCTGCCATCCTGACGGAGCGCGGACTCGGGCATTCCATGAAAGGGCGCGGGCCTCATCGCGACAGGGGCAGGGAGTCGCTCGACCTCGAGGTCGGGTTGCAGCGCCGCGCGCCGACGCGCTTCGACGCAGTCGCCATGGGCGAGAGGACCCATGATGCGCGCACCGACCTCGCTTTCCGAAGCCGGCTGTCTGGCGTGCGCGCACGCGGCAACGAGCGCCCACATGCCGCCGAAAAGAAGCAATTGTCGAATCGGGGTCATCGAAAGAAGGAGGTTTTCTCCTATACTCTCGACGATGGGCAAAGGTCACTGAGGACGCACTGGTCGCACTTCGGCGTGCGCGCGATGCAGATCGTCCGCCCGTGCTCGATGAGGAGATGGGCGAGAAGCGTCCACTCGTCGCGCGGAAAGAGCTTCATGAGATCCTGCTCGATCTTCACCGGATCGGTGTGCTTGGTGAGCGCCAGAAGACGACTGAGGCGCGTCACGTGCGTGTCGACGACGACGCCTTCATTTTTCTCGAATGCGTTCCCGAGAATGACGTTCGCCGTCTTGCGACCAACGCCCGGCAGCTTCACGAGCTCCGCCATCTCCGATGGCACGCCGCCGCCGTGCTTTTCGGTGACCGCCGCAGACATCCCGATCAGGCTCTTCGCCTTGTTCCGGAAGAAGCCCGTGCTCTTGATCATTTCCTCGAGCTCGGCGGGATTCGCGGCCGCGAGCGCCTCGGGCGTTGCATAACGACGGAAGAGTTCCGGTGTCACCATGTTGACGCGCTTGTCGGTGCACTGCGCGCTCAGAATGGTCGCGACGAGCAGCTGATAGGGCGACGTGAAATCCAGCGCGCAATGCGCGTCGGGATAGGCGCGATGCAGTCGGGCGTAGATCTCGGGCGCGCGCTTCGCGGCCGGCGCACGGCGTGAGGCGGGGCCCTTCGTTCGCCGCGCTGCTTTTGCTTTCTTGCGCATCACGGAAAGCTAACGCCGCCGGCTTCGTGCGAACGCGACGATGCCGTCGGCGTTTCGCGAGTTGAGGAGATCGCGCGCTTCGATCCATCCCTTGCGCGCCATGCCGACGCCAACGACGACATTGTCGAGCGCATTGACGGAATGCGCGTCCGGTCCAATCGCGACCGTCGCGCCGCGGCGTTTGGCGGTGATGAGATGGCGCCAGTCGAGATCCATGCGATGCGGATCGGCATTCAGCTCGACGGCAACGCCGACTTCGGCTGCCTTTTCGATGACGGTGCCGACGTCGATCGCGTACGGCTCTCGCGAAAGCAGGAGGCGACCGGTGGGATGGGCAAGAACGGTCAAAAATGGATCGTCCAGCGCGCGTAGCACGCGCTCCGTCATCCCCGGCCCATCCATGCCGAACCGCGAGTGGATCGAGCCGATCACGAAATCGAATTGGGCGAGCAGCTCGGCGTCGTAGTCGAGACGACCATCGGCGAGAATGTCGGCCTCGATTCCCTTGAGGACGCGAACGTCCGTCATCTCGGCGTTGATTGCGTCGATCTCCTCGAATTGCGCGAGGACTTTCTCGCGCGGGAGCCCAGAGGCGTAGAACGCCGCCGCGGAATGGTCGGAGATTCCGATGTAGCTCCATCCGCGCGCTCGAGCACCCTTGGCCATGTCGGCGATCGAGCTCTTGCCGTCCGAATAGTGTGTGTGGCAGTGCAAGACACCGCGCACATCGCTCGGCTCGATCAAGCGCGGAAGCACGCGTCGGGCCGCGGCGTCCACCTCACCTTCGGCTTCGCGTAGCTCGGGCTCGATGAATTCCAAGCCGGCGACGCGATACAGCGCTCGCTCGTCGGCGAGAGGAATCAATTGCGACGCATCGCGTAGCTCATCACCAACGAGGGAGAGACCACGCTCCGCGAAGCGCGCACGAATGAGCTCGACGTGCTCTTCGCTGCCGGTGGCACGCCAGAGCGCGGCAGCGAAGCGATCAGGCGTTACGCATCGAAGCGCGAGCCGTACCCCGTCGACGAAGTGAATCTCAACGCTGTCGGTATTCTCGCCGGTCGCGTTCTTCACGCCGGCAATGCGAGTGAACGATGTCGCAACCTGCTCGGACGCCGCGCCGGCGCGACAGCGCGCCACGAGCGTCACGCCGCTCACCACTTCGCGATGGCGGCGAATCGCACCAGCGATCACCGCGTCCTCGATCTCGGGGTGCTCGCGAATCAGCCTAACGAGATGTTCGGCTTCGACGCGGGCGTGCGGGAAGAGCGACAACGCGCCGGTGTCACGCGAAAAGGCGATTCCCCTGAGAATCTTCTCCGCGGTCTTCGGCCCGAAGCCACGAACCTTCGCCAGCCGTCCATCCCGCGCCGCTTCCTCGAGGTCGGCGACGTCGCTGATCTCGAGCGCGGTATAGATCTTGTGAATCTTTTCCGCAGAGAGGCCTGGGATCTCGAGCAAGTCGAGGAGGCCTTCAGGGGTGATCTCGCGCAGTTGATCGAGATAGCGCGAGGAGCCGGTCTCGACGAGATCCCGCACCACGGAGAGGGTCGCGGGTCCGAGCCCGCGCACCTTGCCGATCTCGCCGGAGGCGAGCAGGGGCGCGAGATCGTCGACGTTAAGGGCGAGAATTCCACTCGCGGCGGTCTCGTACGCGCGCGATTTGTAGCGATTCTCGCCGCGCACCTCGAGGTACGCGGCGATTCGAGTGAGTATGTAGGCGGCGCTGCGACTGTCTACGGTCATGCTGAAAACTACGACAAGCAGACCTTTCGCTTCGCTCGGGATGACAGGTCGTCAGGATTCCACGCCAGCGTAGCTCTTCAGTCGATCGATCAACTCGTGGAGCTGCTTCTCGGTGAGGTCGATCTCCTGCGCGGCGCCGTCCATATCGAGAAGTCCCGCGCGCATCGATATCGCGACCTGATTCAGGTAGCGAATCTTCGAGAGGACCTCCTCGGTGACCTTACGCAGGCCGATGAAGCGGCGCTTTTCGGCGAGGGCACGACGATAGCGGAGTATGAGCTCGGCGGGCGAAAGTCGTTTCGCGAGTGCCATGACCTCGTCACGATCTCGTCCCGGCAGAGCGCCACGATCGGGAATACCGGTGTCGTCCCACGCGTCATCCGCAAACCAGAGTCGGCCAACGTATTCGATACCGTCGAAGGCGATGCGGCAGGAAACACTGTACCGACGACCCTGATAGTCGATCGTCGTCACGTGCGGCTGGACAGTGTCGTCGTGGAGGGGCATTACCTAACGCAACGTCGGATGGTGGCTGTGATCGCAGAGAGCGAATTCACCTCTTCGGACCAATGAACTCCTCGATCGCGGCAAAGAGTCCGTCTGGCTGCTCGACGTACGGCACGTGACCGCACTGGTCGAGGACGACCAGCGTGGCACGAAGGGCACTCGCGCACTCCTCCGACGACTCGACGGGGATGGGGTCCTGACGGCCGTGAACAATAAGTGTGGGTGCATGGATCGCGCGGAACGCTGGATCAGCAGGGAGATCGTACGCGCCGAGACTTTCCCAAACTGATTGTTGAACCCGTCCGGTGACGCGAAATGGAGTGAGATCTTTCGCCTTTCTAGGATCGGCAAAATAGCCAGCGACGCTCAACTCGAAACTCCGATGGCGGTACGCCTCGATGTCCCGCTCACGAAGACCGGACGCCGCGAGCTCGTCGCGCAGCGCCTGTACTTCGGGACCGTTCTGACGTCGTGCAAACTCACTCTCGAACTGCACGCGAAAGCGTTTCGCCACTGGCGCCGGATCTATAAGCACGAGCCGTGATGGTTTGATGCTCACGCGACCCGCGAAAGCCTCGCGAGCGAACAGCAGCGCGAGCAGTCCTCCCCACGAGTAGCCAACGAGTGTGAGCGGCTGCAACTCGAGCTCACCGACGACGCGCATGAGGTCCTGAACGAGTACCTGCCAGGTGACATCGCCCTCGCGCTCACGAGACTCGGAACGTGAGCGACCGCCGCCGCGCTGGTCGTAGAAGATGAGATCTCGCGTCTCGATGCCGTGGGGTGCGGCGAGCCGCAGCATCTGCGGCAAGAGATAGTCATGATGGGCACCCGGCCCACCGTGCAAAATCAGCAGCCGCTCGCCGCTCTCGGCGCCATATGCACACCAATAGAGGGGCACGTCGGTGGAAGTGGTGAATCCGACAGTGCGTGGCGGAGGGATGGACATGGCGCGTGGTGCGTAGAGCGTGGGTGCGTTGAGCGTTGCGCGTTGCGCGTTGAGCCTAACCAAACAGCCCCGCGGAAGAGAGTCCACGGGGCTGTTTGCGTTCTGCGTTCTGCATTTTGCGTTCTGCGTTCAAACGCTCCACGCACAACGCTCAACGCTCAACGCGCTTACGGGACGTAGCAGCTCGGTTCGCCGTCGCCCGCCGTCGTGATGATTGGGTTGGTCGTGTTCACGCCGATACCGCATGTGGCACCAGCCAGCTGGCTGTGTGTCACGGTCGCCGACCAAAAGCCAGCGCCCGTCGTCACCGCCGGCACGCCGACACCTGACGAGTTCTTGAAGCCGTTGCGCGCGACGAGGTTCGTACCGTCGGTGTAGTAGGTCGAATCCGAGAAGAACGCTTCCTCAGCGGTCACGAGGTTGCGAAGGTCCGACTTCATCGCCGTCACGTACGCCTTGTTTTTGGTGTTGGCGAATTTCGGGATCGCTATCGCGGCCAAGATGCCGATGATCACGACCACGATCAGGAGCTCGATGAGCGTGAAGCCCTTGCGAGCACGACGCATGTTCAACATGGGAGATGTTCTCCGGGAATGTCGAGAAGAATTGAGCCGCGCGGCGAGTTACCGCGTCGTAACCGGAGAGGCATCAAGCAACTGGCAGTCCCTCAGGGTCCCCATGTAAAAAGCTTTGGCTGCCAAGGACATAGTGTGGGCGGGCAAACTGTTCAGGGGGTTGAAGGGCCGCGGGCTGCATGATGCCGCCGCGATTTGCGCTTAAGAGGTCTTAATGGGATGGCCGGATGTGCGCCGTCTGCACCACTCCGGCGGCGATGCGCGCGGTCTCGAGATGTACGCGAACGGAGTCGTCGATGCTCCGTCCGTAGCCGCCGGCGATTGTGATCGCTAGGGGAAGCCCAACCTCGCGACAGAGGTCGATCACGAATGCGTCGCGTCGAGCGAGACCATCGAACGTGAGCCGCAATCGACCGAGTGCATCGCCCTCGTGGGGATCGGCGCCCGCCAGGTAGACCACGAGATCAGCTTGCGCGCGCGAAAGCACGTCGGCTAGGTGATTGGCGAGTAGTCGCAGATACGCGTCATCGTTTGTGCCGTCATCCAATTCGACGTCGAGTGAGCCAGGCACCTTCTTGAAAGGATAGTTTTTTCCGCCGTGCATACTGAAGGTGAACACACTCTCGTCGCCGGCGAAGATCGCATTGGTGCCATTCCCCTGATGCACGTCGAGATCGACGATCGCGGCGCGACGAATTCGGCCGGAGCGCTGCAGCATGCGAATGGCGACGGCAACGTCGTTGAAGACGCAGAATCCCTCGCCGTGATCGGCGAACGCGTGATGCGTTCCGCCGGCGAGGTTCATGGTCACTCCATCCTCGAGCGCTGCGGCCGCAGCCTCGCAGGTACCGCCCACCGCGCGTACCGAACGCTCGACGAGCGCGGGCGACCAGGGAAAGCCGATTCGTCTTAGCTCGGCGGCGGACATCCGGCCGTCGAGAAAGCGATCGACGTAGTCGGCGGTGTGCACGAGCAGCAAATCGGAGCGCGTGACGCGGTCGGGCTCCCGCAACGCGTCCGCGCTGACGATGCCGTCGATTAGAACTCGCTCACGGAGCCGCGCGTATTTCGCGATCGGGAAGCGGTGTCCGGCGGGAAGCGGAAATGTGTATCGGGCACTCGTCCAGACGCGGAACATGGCCGCTCAGCCGCGCTTCCCAAGGCGAACCGTGAACTGCTTGCGGTCTCCGTTCCGGAGCACCACCACCGAGACGGAAT
>DATEHJ010000534.1:0-6995 GCA_035279645.1 Gemmatimonadaceae bacterium | reverse complement strand
GGTGCAGATCAGGGAAGCGCTCCCGACGCGCTCACGTCTCTCCACTGCGTACCGTTGGCGTGCGCTTCCGACATCGCCGCGCATCACCTGTGAACCGCCGTACCCTCCCCATTGATCGAATGAGATTGTCAATACTTCTGGTGGCCTCCGCCGCCATCCTGTCTGTTCCGCTCGGCGCGCAGACCCGTGCTGCTGGTGCCGCTGTCGATGGCGCCGCGCGCGCGTCGTGCCCGCCGCATGACGTCGCGACCAAGGACCTCGGCCCTCAGCTGGCCAGGTTCCGACGTATCAAGATGCTGTTCTCCACGTCGGGTCTCTCGGCGCAGGACGTACACATGGTACAGAAGCTGGTGCTGGCGGCGGAATTCGTCGACAGCATCTACTGGCAGCAGAACGATCCAGTGGGCCTCGCGCTCTACCACACGCTCTCCAATTGTCCTTCCGCGCTCGATCAGCAGCTCGCCAGATTCCTCATGATCAGCGGAGGCCGATTCGATCTGCTCGACGAAAACAAACCGTTCGTCGGAAACGACACGTTGGATGCGGGTCGGCAAATTTATCCAGCGGGCATCGCACGTCAGGAGATCGACGCCTACCTCGAGGCGCATCCGGCGAAAAAGGCGGAGCTCCTCAATCCGCTCACCGTTGTACGACGCCAGGGCAACGATCTTGTCGGCGTACCGTATCATGAGGCATACAAGCAATGGCTGGAGCCCGCGGCGCAAGCATTGCGCGAGGCGGCGGCCCTGAGCACGGACGAAGCATTCGCGCACTTCCTGCTGTTGCGCGCCGACGCGCTCCTCTCGGACGACTACTACAAGAGCGACCTGGCGTGGGTCGATCTCGACGACCCGAAAGTCGACGTCATCGTTGGCCCCTACGAAACCTTTTTCGATGGTCTCTTGGGCGTCAAGGCATCGTATGGCGCGACGGTAATGATCCGCAACGATCGCGAAAGCAGGAAGCTCGCGATCTATAAGAAGTACGTCGCCGACATTCAGGACGCGCTTCCACTCGACGCTGCGGACAGGCCGTCAACGAAAGACCGCGTGGCGCAGATGGAAGTCATGGACGCGCCATATCGGGCCGGGGACATCCGGCACGGTTACCAGGCGGTCGCCGACAATCTTCCGAACGATCCGCGCATCAACGTCGAGAAGGGGACGAAGCGGATGTTCTTCAAGAATTTCATGGATGCGCGCGTCAACTACATGATCCTTCCAATCGGACAGCGGTTGATGCGAGAGGATCAGAGCAGGCTCGCATCGATGGATGGCTACATGACGTTCGCGGTCATGCATGAAATCTGTCACGCGCTCGGTCCAGCGTACGCGCGGACGAAGAGTGGCGAGGCCGATATCGCCGAATCAATTGGCTCGATCTACAGCGGAATAGAAGAAGGAAAAGCCGACGTCGTCGGATTGGTCGGCCTGGAGTGGTTGATGGGCCATGGCGTGCTGCTATCGTCGCGAGCGCCGGAGTACTACGCGTCGTACGTGGCCGGCATCTTCCGCACCGTCCGTTTTGGCGCTGCCGAGGGCCACGCCAGAGCCATGATGATGGAGTTCAACTATCTCTCGGAAAAGGGCGCGATTGCGCGCGACGAGAAGAGCGGCCGGTACTCCATCGACTTTGCGAAGATGCCAGGAGCGATTGCGGGGCTCGCCAAAGAACTGCTGGAGATCGAAGCGACTGGCGACAGGGATCGTGCCGCCAAATGGTTCGCACGATATGGCACGATGCCAGAGACGCTCAAGTCGGCGCTCGCAAAGGCAAATGACATTCCCATCGACGTCGATCCAGTCGATGCCTTTTCGCCTTCGCCGAAGTAGGCACGCTCAGCGCGGCATGATACCTTTGACGCGGGCGGTCACCGTCGCTTCGCGTCGAGAGCGGACGCCGAGCTTGCCGAGAATCGCCGACACGTGATGCCCCACCGTTTTCGTCGACAGAAACAGCTGCTCGGCAATCTCCGCGTCGCGCCGCCCCTCGCAGACGAGCGCTAATACCTCGAGCTGCCTCGTGGTCAGGCGCGCCGGATTGCGCCGCGTCGTTAGGCGATTCCCACGTGGCACCACACGGGCGCCGATGGCTCGCAATTGCCGCCGCACGAAGGCCGCGCCGGTCTCCGAGCCGAGCTGCTCGAAGGCGGTGAGAGCGTCGCGTAGCGCACCTTCATCATCGGCGTCCGCGAGGGCAAGCGCGCGTTGATACGTGCACGCCAGCCGCGCCCACTCCTCCGCGGCGGCGCGCCAGTCGCCAGCGAGCTGTCGTTCCGCGGCGACCGGCAGCGTTAGGGGCCCTGACGGCAAACGCTCCGCGCGCCACAACCACAGGGTGAGCTCGGTGATGTCGCGCCGGCTGGCGCCGCTCGTCGCCGCTGCCCATCCGATTGCCGCTTCCTCGCCAGCTTGGTGCACGTCACCCAGCAGCCACGCTGCTTCCGCGCGGGCGCATGCGACCGGCACGATCCGCTGCGTTTCCTTCGTCACGCTCGCCAGATCGCGTGCTTCATCGAGCAGCGGCTTCCAACCTGGATCGCGTCGGTGCATACGGATGCGCGCGAGCACCAACGACGCGGGAATGCGACTGACGGCGACACAATGTGCATGTTCGAGCACGGAGACTGCATCCTCGGCGGCCTCGGTCCAGTCTCCCATCTCGAATCGAAGCTGCGCGCGCCAAGCGAGCATGTACAGCATCCACGCATCCAGATTGCGCGCTTCGCAGTAGGCAAGGCCATCGCGCAGGTACGCGCTTGCGCTTTCGAACAGATATCGCCGTTCGAAAACGATCGCCAAATTCGTGTATGCACGCGCGACGTGCTCGTGATAGCCGTTGGCCAATGCGATGGCCAAACTGCGCTCGAGCTTCTCGCGGCCGCCTGGGCGCCCGTCGTGGAACTCGGCGGTGCCGACGTTGTTGAGCGCGTGACAGAGGCACTCCGTATCATCGAGCGACTCGGCCATGCCGATTGCGCGGTCACCCCAGAGAACGGCGCCATCAGTGTCGTCAGCGAGCAAGGCGAGCTGCGCGCGGTTGCTATAGGCCATGGCCAGCTCGCGTCCCGGCGGCAGCTGCTCCAGCGCCACCACTGCTTCCGCGCCGAAACGCTCTCCAGCGTCGCGAACACCTCTGTACCACCAGAAGCGCGAAATCCAGCGCAACGTGTCACCTTCGCGCACACGGTCGCCTAACTCACGCCAGAGGGCGAGTGCCTCCGTACGTGCCGAGCATGCCTCATCCATCGCGTTGGTGAGGTAACATTCGTACGAGTACTGCTCGTACAGGACCGCGTGTTCTCGCTTTGGGAGCGTATCGGCGACGCGCAGCGCGCGCTCGTAGAGTGCGGCCGCCTCTCGATGCGCGCCGACGGACGCGGCCTGTGCCGCGGCGATGGGTCCGAGACGCAATACCGCCGCATTGTCTCGGGCGCAGTCTGCGTGATGGACGAGCCGTGCCGCAGACACCTCGCCTGCATCCCGAGTCAGCAGCGCTGCTAAACAACTCGCGTGCAGGGCGCGCCGCCGCTCCTGGGGCAACGCATCCTCGATGGCGCGCCGCGCGAGCTCATGCCGAAACGCTAATGCTCCATTGTCGTCCTGCACCATGCCGATGGCACGACACTCGTCGATCGTCGACGAGCGTGGTGCCAACAACTGATCGACGAGTGACCGCTCGATGCGCGAGGGCACGACCGCGGCGAGCTCCATGACCATGCGACCTGCGTCTGAGAGTCGCGCGGCGCGTGCCATGACGGCGTCGCGAACCGTGGCGGGAATCGTCTCGCGATCTGCGGCGAGCGCTTCGGTAATGAAGAACGGATTGCCTGAGGTCAGCTCGTGCCAGCCCGTTGCCGACTTGCCTGCCGCGAGCGCGAGCGATTCCACGGCCTGCGACGAGAGGGGCAGCAGTCGAACACGTCGCACGCTTTTGGCCGTCAAATCGCCGATGGCCGCGCGCAACGGATGCGAGAGGTCCACTTCATCGTCGCGATAGGACACCACGAGCACTGCGGGAAGCTGATGGATGCGGCGCCCCAGAAAGCGCAGGAGATCCAAGGTCGCTTCATCCGCCCAGTGGGCGTCTTCAACCACCATTACCACGGGCGCGGGCGGCAATCGCAACTCGTCGAGTAAGGCGGCGAACAGACTCTCGCGCGAGGCAAGCGAGGTGGCGGCGCGGAGCAGAACGCCACCCACTTTCTGCGCCATGTCGTGCAGCGGGCCGAGTGGGCGAGGTGTGAACAACGGATCGCACATGCCCCAGAGCACGCGCACGCCGCTGGGCACGTCGGTGAAGGCCCGAGCAATGAGCGCCGTCTTTCCGATGCCGGCCTCACCGCTGACCACAACGACGCTGCCGACGCCATCGGCCGCCCGGCGCGCGGCGGCGTGGAGGACCGCCAGATCGTCGTCTCGTTCCAGGAGATCCATCGTCAGCACTCGATCAACCGGCATCGTCGTGAGCAAACACTAACCAGTGGGGGAAATCCTCGAACCTGGTTGGCGGAGGCCCGCGAGCCGGTCGTCTCAACGAACAAGTATGTCGACGCGGCTCGCTGCATTGACATCACGCATTCACGTAGGGAATGCGGCCGACTTCCGTCTCTTAAGATGGGGAGCGCGTCGGTGCAGATCAGGGAAGCCCTCCCGACGCGCTCACGTGTCTCCACTACTTACCGTTGTCGTGCGCTTCGGAGCATTGCCGCAGCCCGATCGAATTCTTTTTCCAATCCAGCTGAGACAGAGATCATGCAAACCCGCACTCAATTCCGCCTTACCGCCGCCCTGGCGCTCTGGGCCACGGCCACGTTGCCGGCCAGCGCCGCCTCCGCGGTTGCCGCGTCAACCTCCCTGACGCGCAGCGTCGACGTCAAGGGTTCGCCCGCCGTAGTGTGGGCCGCTATCGGCCCATACTGCGCAATCGCAGAATGGCACCCGGCGATCGCGTCCTGCGAGGCCGACGGCAAATCCCCGCCGACCCGCACCTTGGTAACCAAGGACAACGCCATGTTCGTGGAACTGGAGACCGCCCGCAGCGACGCGAAACACCTCTATTCCTACACCTTCATCAAGACTCCGCTGCCGGTCAGCCACTACATGTCGACGTTAAAGGTCACGCCAAAGGGCGCAGGTATGTCGACGGTGACTTGGAGCTCGTCCTACGATGTCGAACCCGCCAACATCAAGGCGGCGAACGACGCCTTGGTCGGCATCTACGAGTCCGGTCTCGCGAGCATCAAGGCCATGCTCGACCGCTGAGCTGCGCACAGCTCAGTTTCGCAAGCTACGATAGCCCCGCCGCCGCCGCGCGCGGGGCTATGCGTTGAACCAGCCGCGTCGCGCGGACCGCGTTGGGATGCCGGGACGCGGACATATCGTGGCTGCAAGTTCTGTGGGTTCTGGCAAGACGTCGGCGAGAGCGTCGTCATGCATCCCGCGACATTGGCGATTCATAACGCCAGCGACACACGAATGCCGAATGACGGATTGGGAGAGAACGTCGTGTGCGGGAAGATTCGTATCGACCGCCAGTGCTCCGTAACGATGTTGGCTCCCGCGACTGCCCCGACAATCAAACCGAGCCCTCCGAGCATCGTGCCGTTGATCTTGGCCTTCTCCTTCGCCGTGAGCGCCCAAATGTCGAAATACCCTCGCGGCTCGTCGTCGCGCTGGCGAAGCCTAGGATGATGCCCGTGCCGGTTCCGAGCAGTCCTCCGATCCCTGCTCCCATGAGCGCGTGTCGCCGTCGGCCCGCACTGGTGTCGAACTGCGCGATCGCCTGATACGGAAGCGCGACCGCGCTGTCGGCGCCGTCGAACAAAATCCGCAGACTATCACCGACAAGCGCCCAGACACTGCCGGCGCGGAGCACCGATGGAGCATCGACGGTGCTCACGCGAACTCTCGCGCCGGGATAGAGCGTTGGCTCCGGTGTCTTCGACGCTTGAGCGCCGAGTGGCGCGGCAAGCAGCGTCGACGGGATTATCAAAGCAGCGAGTCGCATGCGCCTACGCTACCACCGTTCGCAATGGCCAACAATACGTCAGTCAACGTAGGACGTGTCGGCTTGCAGCTGACCGCGGCGCGCCTAACGGCCTGGACGTCATCCTGAGCGAAGCGAGTTATCTACGCTGAAGCTGACTGCGTTGACGACATCAGGTTGTTCGCCGGCGCTTGAAGTCACAGGTTTACTAGTCGCTCGTGCGTTCGATCTCGGCGGCCCTCCGAGTGGGGTGAGCCGTCGTGCTGTATGCCCTCCTGGTATCTCGGCTTCGCTGGCGCACGGCAAGAGTCCAGCTCCAGACGCAAAGACTCACGGCGGCTTCGCCCGCCGTTTGTCATTAGGGGGTCTTCGCAACTCATACCCCAAAGCTCCCGAGCGTACGTCCCAATTCTGCAAATGCTTATGGCATGGCGAATCGGCGCACAGAGCCACACTCGTTAGGCTCTTGGTACGAGCTATGAATGGGGTGTGAGTTGCGCGAAAGTTCGGAGCATTCGATCGACGCGCTGCTCGTCCGGAGCCGGAGTGGGCTGCGCGACCACATCGCGTTATTTACGTCGGCCCCGTCGCAATCTTCCGTAGGTCGAGACCATGCCAGAGCCGGTCTCGCATCTCGCGGGTCTGCGCAAGCGCGGCGATCCCCTCGGTCGTGAGCGCGAACATCCGGCGCGGCAAGTCGTCGACGCTCTCCCGCCACGACGCAATGAGCTCTTTCGCCTCCAGCCGGTCGAGCGTCGCGTACACCGCGCCCATCGCCACCTCGCGATCCGTCCGCGCCTCGATCTCACGCCGCACGTTCACCGCGTAGGCCTGTCTCCTGAGCCGTGCAATCCCCAACATCACGTGCTCCTCGAAGGAGCCGAGTGGCGACTCGCTCTCCCGCCGTTCTCGCTTGATCATTGCTCGCGCAGCGCTGTCGCGGGGTCGACGCACGCAGCGCGGTACGCGGGGATTACCGATGCGGCAACGCCGACCATCACGAGCGT
>DATEHJ010000533.1:0-5173 GCA_035279645.1 Gemmatimonadaceae bacterium | reverse complement strand
TAGCCACTAGCCACTAGCCACTAGCCACTAGCCACTAGCCACTAGCCACTAGCCACTAGCCACTAGCCACTAGCCACTAGCCACTAGCTTCCTCCTCCAGCACTCTCATCGCAACCCCAACCAATCTCTCCAGTTCCTCGTCGGACGCTTTGGGCAACAGCGTCTCCGCCCACATATGATCCTCGGTTGTTGCATAACGATCGAGCAAGCGCCGCATGAAGCCGAGGAGCGCTATCCGCTGCAGCTCGGATCGACGCTGAACCTCGCTCGCTCCCTTCTGCGACCGCATCAGTGTCTCGAAGCGATGTGCGTTGCGGAGGGCCTTCGCGGTGAGCGATGCGACCACCTGACAGAAATGCACGTCCGCGTCGGAAAACGGCTCGGCGTCCCGCTCGGTGCGCAGGAAGATCGCGCCGATCACGACACCCTGCCACTGAATCGGCACTACCACGATCGAACGCACGTTGCGTGTGTCGAGCGCCGACTTGATCGAGCGAAGCATCGGATCGTTCGTCGCGTCGGGGATGAACACCGTCTCCTTCGACTCGAACGCGCGCTGAAGCTCTGGGTAGCGATTCAGATCGACGACGAGATTGCGGATCGTCGGATCTTCGTAACTCGCGACGAGGCGGACCTCGTCCTTCTCACCGGCCAAAAAAATCGCGCACCGGTCGAGGCCAAAGGCATCGCCGAGCTTGCGCGCGATACTTTGCAAAATGTCGACGAAGTGCAGCGACGATGAGATTTCCTGAAGGATGTCGACGACGGCGACGAGATGGTCTCGCTCACGTTGCAGCTCGGCGACGCGGCTTCGCAGCCGCACGACCTCATCGTCAGGGGCGAACCTCTCCGCCCCCATTGTCGGGCCGCCAGGACTGCTCGGCGTTCGGTCGGTCGCCGTCCTTTCGCTCGCGCCTTGGCCTCTCCCCGTCGAGTTGCTCTGGTCCATGGTCCGCGGTGTGCGCGTTGAAAGCGTCGCTGTCGAAGCGGATCGCCCGATTCCGTCCCGTCTCTTTGGCGACGTAGAGCGCGTCATCCGCGGCGCGAACCAGTTCATCGCAACTCGTAATGCGCGGGTGTGGCCATCCCGCGACTCCGAAGCTCGCCGTCCGCTTGACCGTGCCGCCGTCGAACGTGAATGTACGCGACTCCACTTCTTTGCGCACCCGCTCGGAAAACGTCACCGCCGCGTCGAGCACCGTGCCCGGAAGCAGGAGCATGAACTCCTCGCCACCGTAACGTCCAACTCGATCGACTTTCTCGCGCGCCTCGTTCTTGAGAATCCGCGCGAATTGCTTCAACACCGCGTCGCCCGCGTGGTGACCGTACGAATCGTTCACGGTCTTGAATCGATCGAGGTCGCACATCACACACGACAACGGCTCGTTCAGTCGCTTCGCGTGCGCGAACATATCGTCCAGCTGCTGCTCGATGTGGCGGCGATTGTCGAGGCCTGTCAGCCCGTCGGTCTGCGACATGTAGCGCAGCCGCTCATTCGCCTCGAGGAGTTGTCGCTCTCGTTCCTCGAGCTCCTCCTGCAGACGCTTGATGCGGAGCATCGAGCGCACCCGCGCCTTGAGCTCGGGAAATTCGATCGGCTTGGTGATGTAGTCGTCCGCGCCGGCCTCGAGACCCTGGACCTTGTTTTCGGTCGAGTCGAGCGCGGTCTGCATGATGATGGGAATGAACGGCAGATTCGTGTTCGACTTCACTCGACGCGCGACTTCCATCCCGTCGATATGCGGCATCATGACGTCGAGGAGAATCAAGTCCGGCGGCTCGGCCTCGACCTTTGCTAACGCCTGGCCGCCATCCCTCGCGGACTCGGTAGAATACCCCCAGGCCTCTAATCGCGCGCGCAACAGCTCGACGTTGTCTTCGTGATCATCGACGATCAGAATGCGCGCCGAGGATTCCTGGTCATCTGCCATTGTCCTTCCCGAGGAAACGCTGCACCTCGGCGACCACCGCGCGTGGCTCGCACGGCTTGGCCAAATACCCGT
Source organism: Gemmatimonadaceae bacterium (assembly GCA_035279645.1). GTDB lineage: Bacteria > Gemmatimonadota > Gemmatimonadetes > Gemmatimonadales > Gemmatimonadaceae > AG2. Next base: position 3,170 of record DATEHJ010000533.1, on the reverse strand, counting down.
CGCACCCGACCTCCATCGCCTTCTCGCGATCCGACGCCAGCGCATGAGCGGTCAATGCAATAATCGGTATCTGCCGAGTCTCGGGATCATGCTTCAATACCTGCGTCGCCTCCCACCCGTCGATGATGGGAATCGAGATGTCCATGAGGATCAGATCCGGTTTTTCAGAACGCGCCTTCGCTATTCCCTCCTCGCCATTCAACGCCTCGGTAACCGAGTAGCCGAAGTGGCGAAGGATGGTGGAATAGACGATGCGGTTGTCTTCGTTGTCTTCAACCAACAGTACCGTCTTGCCGTTCGTCGACATGAGGCTCCTCACACGCCGGCTCTGGCCGACGCGATGGAGTGGGACGGATGTAGCGTGCAGGTGTTGCCGGGTGGCCGTGCGAAACGATGACTAGCGGAAACCTGAGGGGATGCTCGCAAGTTTCTTACCACATGACTGAGGTTTGTGCACGATGTCTTACGCCGGGAAGGATTCGCGCTCACGACGTGTCTCGTCAAGCACGGCGACGGAACGACTGACTGGATCGCGCTCTCGTGGCCGATCGGGACGACACGTGCTCGAGCGCGACATTGCCGTCGCCTCTCGGGGCGTGGCGACTCCCTCCGAATGGTCGGGACCAGACGACGAGTTGGACTGGCAGCACATCGGTATATTCGTCGCGGGGGCTCTGCTCGGTGTCGCCATCGGCGCCAGCGCGGCGCTTCTTCTTGCGCCGCAAAGTGGGCAAGAGACCCGACACGACATCGCGCGCCGCGGCCGCCATCTCCGGTCACATGCCGCTACCGCATGGGACGACCTGCGCACTGAGCTGCGTTATGCAGCGCGCACCGGCCGGCGAAAGTTGGGGCGGCGATTCCGACGGGCGTTGCGTGATCGCCGCGAGCGAAGAGAAGACGAGGAGCTCTCCGACCTTTAGTGCAGCGATCGCAACCGGTCCTCGGCGAGTTGCTTGTAGCGCGGATCGTTGTAGTCGGCGACGGGGAGTTTGGCGATCGCTTCGTATTGCTCGCGCGCCTTCACCTTATCGTCGCGATCGCCGTAGACGCCAGCAAGATCGAGCCGATGCGTGATTCGATTCGGCTCTAGCGCAACTGCTCTCTCCAGATATCGCTGCGCGTTTTCCCAGCTCGCCTCGCCGAGCACGCCGCCGCCGAGGAGGTTCCTCGCCGCCCATCGCTCGAATCCACTGAGACGCATGATTTCGGCGTTCCACATGCCGAGAACGTGCAGGGCGCCGGCGTTCAACGAATCGAGTCGTAGTGAAGCCAATACTTCATCGTGCACGACGCCGGCGTACTTGACCTTCTCACGCTTGCCCTTCGAGAGCGCGACGCGACCCTCCGCCTTCGCCAGGGCGAAATGTGCCTCCGACGAATTGGGGTTCGACTTCACCGCCAGCCGCCCGAGCTGCTCACCACGGGTGTAATAGCTCTGGCGCTCTGCGTCGTTGAACTCACCGAGATCGATGGCAGCGTTCGACGCCTTCCACAGGGCCTCCGTATTCGATGAATCGACGGCCACGGCCCCCTCATAGTGTTGCAGCGCCGCGGCAAGATTCCGCGCCGCGTATTCCTTGTCGCCGAGCGCAATGTGCTCCGCTGCCGTCTGTCCGATCGCGACGCGCGTGACGAGGAGCATTGCGGCCGTCATCGTCGCGCGTATGCTCATGCGAATGCTCATACTCGAAGCTCCCTGGTGCGTGAGAAAGACCGTCGAGCGCCCCCCCGCCAATGCTGGCGCCAACGTAGGTCTACCCCGAAGAGCGGTCAATGCTCGCGCAACGGCTCATCGAACGTAAGCGAGACGGTGGGCGTCTCGACGCCGGGGAGTGGCGCGCCCTAACGCTCGCCTACGCGTCGGGGCATATCCCCGACTATCAGATGGCGGCGTTTCTCATGGCCTGCTTCATCCGGGGCATCGATCGCGAGGAGACGGCGGCGCTCACCGAGGCGATGCTCGCGAGCGGTGAGCAACTGGTACTCGCCGACCTCGGGGTGGCCCGCGTCGACAAGCATTCGACGGGCGGTGTTGGCGACAAGGTCTCACTCGTGCTGGCGCCGCTCATCGCCTCGCTCGGCGTCGTCGTGCCGATGATGTCCGGCCGCGGGCTCGGCCACACCGGTGGGACGCTCGACAAGCTCGAGTCCATTCCCGGGTTTCGCACCAGCCTAACGCTTGCCGACACGCGGAAGCAACTCGCGGCCATCGGCTGCGCGCTCATTGGACAGTCGAAAGAGATCGCGCCGGCCGATCGCAAGATGTACGCCTTACGAGACGCGACGGCGACGGTCGAGTCGATTCCGCTCATCGCCGCGTCGATCATGAGCAAGAAGCTGGCGGAGGACCTCACCGGGCTCGTCGTCGACATCAAGCGTGGCAGCGGCTCCTTCCTCCCGCAGCTCGAGCGCGATCTCGAGCTCGCCGAGACGATGATTCGCCTCGGCGCCGACCACGGGTGTCCTGTCGTCGCGCTCGTGACGGCGATGGATCGTCCACTGGGCCGTGCGTGTGGAAACGCGCTCGAGGTCGAGGAGGCGATCCACACGTTGAAGGGTGAGGGACCTCCCGATCTGCTCGAGGTGACGTACGCCCTCGGTGTTGAGATGTTGCTCATCGCGGATGCGGCCCAGAGCAGCGACGACGCGCGCCGCCAACTGGAGAAGGCAATTGGGACGGGGAAGGCGGCCGAGTACTTTCAGAAGATCATCGATGCGCAGGGCGGCAATCCCGGCGTCGTCGACGACCCCGCCGTGTTGCCTCAGGCTGCCGAATGCGAGCTGTTCAGTGCCGCGCGACGCGGCTTCGTCGCGCGCGTCGAGCCCCGGTCAGTTGGTCGCGGCGTCATCGCCCTTGGAGGCGGCCGAACAAAGATGGAGGACACCGTGGATCCGAGCGTCGGCTTCGTCATCACCGCGCGCCCCGGGGACTGGGTAGAGCAAGGCGAGCCCCTCGCGACGATTTTCGCGCGCGATCGCGCCGGCGTCGAGGCCGGACGGCACGCGCTGCGACAGGCGATCGTCATTTCCGATGAAGCGGACCCGCCACTCCCCCTTGTCTCGCATCGCGTGAGCAGTGAGGGGGTAGAGGTCGTTCCGGGTCTCTGATGATTGGGCGCAGGGCGGCGGGGAGTGGTTTCGCCGGGCGCTTTCGCTAACCTCTAGTC
>DATEHJ010000532.1:0-2514 GCA_035279645.1 Gemmatimonadaceae bacterium | reverse complement strand
ATCATCGTCGTGTGGGCCGTCGTCACGTTCATTCCTGCCATTCCCGAGCTGCTGCACCGCTTCAGCGGCATCCCCGTATCGAAATCGATCACCAATGCCGAAGCAGCATTCCCCGCCTTGTCGCAGGCAGAGTGGGGATTGGTGACGGTGGTGGTGATCGTGAGCGCAACGGTACTCGTGCTTCCGGTTGCGTGGGTCTACATGTTCACCAAGCGTCGCGGCGGCTACGACCAGTCGGTCGTTCACACCGTGATCATGCTGCCGCTGACCGTTGCGGGTACCGTTATTCTCGTGCGCAACAGTCTGGCGCTCGCGTTCGCCCTCGCCGCAATCGTCGCCGCGGTGCGCTTTCGCAACACGCTGAAGGACACCAAAGACACTGTCTACGTCTTCCTCGCGCTCGCGGTCGGTGTCGCGGCCGGCGTCAACGCGCTCACGATTGCCGCCGTACTTTCGGCGATGTTCAACGTGGGCATCCTCTTCCTGTGGCGATTTAACGTCGGAAACATCTACGCCGACCGTCTCGGCGATGAGCGCGCGGCGCGGCTCGGTCCCCTCGTCGAGGCTTCGGCGGAAGAAAAGCGGAAGAAGCGGTTCAATGCGGCACTCATCGTGAGCGCGAGTGTGTTGACCGCGGCGCAACGGGTCGCGGAAGCGGTGCTCGAGGACCACGCCGAACGCTGGAAGCTCGCCAGCGTCGTACCATCGCCTAGTGGTATGAACACTGTCGAATATCTCGTCCGGGTGAGGGACGAGGCGCGAATGACGGCGCTGGTCAATGAAATCAGGATCCGCGGCGCGCCCGACATCGTGAATGTCGAATTCCGCTCGTTGCGAGGTTTGGAGCAGCGGGAGATCGAGTGAAGGGTCGTCCGGCTCAAAGCAACAGGAGACTGCGCTCCCGATCAGCGCAACACCGCGTTGAGGTTGGTCCCTCGCAAGGCAACGATGCGCTCGACGGTCTCACCGATCTTGTTGTTGGGAGTCGATGCACCCGCCGTGATGCCGATCGTAAGCTGACCCTCCGGAAGCCAGCGGTCGCGTCGTTGCTCGGTCGTCTGGAGGCCCACCGGACGGTAGCGGATACTCCCATCCTCGATGTTGATGCACGCGGCGTCTTCGATGTGGTATGTGGTCACTTTGTCGTGACAAATGGCGGCGAGGTGCGTCGTATTGCTCGAGTTGTACCCGCCGATGACCACCATCAAATCGAGCGGCTCGGCGATCAGCTTGAGGACCGCGTCCTGTCGCTCCTGTGTGGCCGAGCAAATCGTGTCGAATGTGCGGAAATGCTCATTGGCGCTCGCCTCGCCAAAGCGGCGCGCCATGCTTTTGCGCACCTCACCCGCGATCGCCAGCGACTCACCGGACAGCATCGTGGTCTGGTTCGCCACGCCCACCCGTTGCAGATCGCGATCGGGATCGAACCCGGGCGCCATCTTTCCTTTGAAATGCTGGAGAAACTCGTCCCGCGTCCCTCGTCCCTCGATGTAATCACAGACGATGCGTGCTTCATTCATATCCCGGACGACCAGGTACTTCCCGCCTGTGTACTTGTTCACCTGGCTCGACGTTGCCTTGGTCTCTTCGTGGTAGTTCTTGCCGTGAATGAGCGCCGTAAACCCGTCGCGCGCGTACGACTCTACCCGCTTCCACACGTTGAGCACGGAGCCACACGTCGTATCGACGAGGACGCATCCGATTTTGCGGAGCCGGTCGAAGTCACGCACCGTCACCCCGAACGCCGGCAGAATCACGACGTCATCCGGACTCACGGCACTAAAGTCGAACTCACCATCCCGGCCCTCGGGCCGATGCAGAAACTCGACGCCCATCGCCTGCAGCTTCTGATTGACGTGCGGGTTGTGAATGATCTCACCGACGAGAAACGTGCGCTTGCCGGGGAATTTCGTACGCGTCTCGTATGCGTACTCCACGGCGCGATCGACACCGTAGCAGAAACCGAATTCGGCCGCGAGCCGGAAAGTGAGATCGCCGACTTCGAGCGCGAAGCCGGCCGACCGGATCGCATCGACCACCCGGCTGTGATAGTCGGCCGCCAGCGCCCCCTCGATGGCGCCCTTGAGCCCAAAGCCCTTGCGAAAATAGGTCTGTTCCACGAGGTCAATCTAATCGGACGCCGCGCCCTCCGCGGACCGCGTCGAGCACGCGCTGGACCTGCAGGCCATCGGCGAAGGAGGGCAGTGGCTGCTCTCCGCGGGCGATGGCGGTCACGAGGTCCACGACCTGGTGGGTGAAGCCGTGCTCATAGCCCAGGCCGTGCCCGGCCGGCCACCACGCCGCCACGTACGGGTGCTCGGGCTCGGTCACGACGATGCGCCGGAAGCCGGCCTCGGTGGCGGGCTGCGAGACGTCGAAGTAGTGCAGGACGTTCATGTCCTCGAAGTCGAAGGCAAGGCTTCCGGCCGAACCGTTGACCTCGATCCGGATGGCGTTCTTGCGCCCGGTTGCGAACCGGGTGGCCTCGAAGACACCGACGGCGCCTCCGTCGAA
>DATEHJ010000531.1:0-6205 GCA_035279645.1 Gemmatimonadaceae bacterium | reverse complement strand
TCGATCGGGGCGCGGAGGGACTACTGATCGAGCGGAATCGACTCGGGCGTTCGCTCGTACTCAAGCGGGCACGCCAGAGCGTCATGGAACAAACACACGGCCAATACCCGGCGCCCCTGGCGGCGCTCGACGTCGTCCGGCTCGGGTACGAGCAGGGCCAAGAGGCGGGCTATCGCGAGGAGACGCGGCGCTTCGGCGAGCTGGCGATGACGGAAGTTTCGCGTCAACTCATCTTTCTCTTCTTCGCCACGAACTCCCTCAAGAAGGATGTCGGCGTCCCAGCGCCGGCGCCTCCCGCGCATCATGTCGACAAGCTTGGCGTCCTGGGCGCGGGATTCATGGGCGCGGGGATCACGTCCGTCGCGGTGCAACAGGGTACACTCGTTAGGCTCAAGGACACCGACACGGCGCGCGTCGGGAAGGGGCTCGCCGCGGTGCGCGAAGTGGCAAAGGAGCGTTACACGAAGAAACAGATCACGCGCCAGCAGCTCGACGACATGATGGCGCTCACGGGCGGTACCACGGAGTACACCGGCTTCGGCAACGTCGATCTCGTGATCGAGGCCGTGTTCGAGGACCTCGAGCTCAAGCATCGCGTGTTGCGCGAGGTGGAACCGCTGATGCCGGACGACGCGATCTATGCGTCCAACACGAGCACAATCCCGATCAGCCGCATTGCGGAGGCCGCAAAGCGTCCGCAGCAGGTACTCGGCATGCACTTCTTCTCGCCCGTGCCGAAGATGCCGCTCCTCGAGGTGATTGCGACCCCACGCACGACGAAGGAAGCAACGGTGACCGCAGTCGCGTACGGGAAGAACCTCGGCAAGACCGTGATCGTCGTGAACGATGGCCCTGGGTTTTACACGACACGCACACTCTCGGCGTACATGAACGAGGCGGGGCGCCTGCTCGACGAGGGGGCGGCGATCGATGCCATCGACAAAGCGCTGGTGGATTTCGGATTTCCGGTTGGACCGATCACGCTGCTCGACGAAGTCGGAATCGATGTGGGGGGCAAGGTCGGCCTCGTTCTCGCCGATGCCCTTGGAATTCGAATGACTCCGTCGGAAGCGATGCGACGCGTCGTGAGCGCCGGGCGGTTGGGCCGAAAAGGGCGCTCCGGCTTCTATCGCTATGACGACAAGGGCAAGAAGGGCGAGGTCGACAACTCGATCTATCAGATCATCGGTGCTGGTGCGCGCGCGAGCGCGGATAAGCACGTCGACATTCCCGCGGAGGAAATGGTCCGTCGCTGCGTGCTGGCGATGGTCAACGAGGCGTCGCTCTGCCTTCAGGAGGGCATCCTTCGCAACGTTCGCGATGGCGACGTCGGCGCCGTCTTCGGTATTGGCTTCCCACCCTTTCGGGGTGGACCATTCAGATATGTTGACACCCTTGGCGTTGCGACGGTCGTCCGGCAACTTCAGGAATTGAACAACCGGTATCCACCGCGCTTCGTCCCGTCCGACGTGCTCGTCGACATGGCGAGAACCGGTCGTACGTTCTATCCAACTATAGGACGGCCAGTTGCGTAGACAAGACGAGGGGATAGGGAATGGGAATCGGGGGTAGGGGGAACACCAAAGCCCCTGGGTCCCTATTCCCCTAAGCCCTAGCCGCTCACCCTGTGACCCCACCTCCCACGCCAAGGTCTGTCACTCATGGATCGTAGCTCGGACGCGCAAATAGTCGCACGCGTGCTCCGTGGTGACGCCGAGCTCTACGCCGAGCTCGTGGAACGATATCGCGATCGGTACGCGCGATACGCGCTGCACATGCTCGGCAATCGTGAGGATGCGGAAGAGGCGCTTCAGGATGCGTTCACGCGCGCCTATCGGTCCCTCGCCCGTTGCGAGGATCCTGAACGGTTCGGCGCCTGGTTGTTCCGCATTCTGGTAAATCGTTGCCGAACGGTTGGCGCGCGGCGTGGGCGCCGCTCGCGCACGTTCGTGAGTGATGATCTGGCGCTGCACGAGGCATCCGAAGAGCATCCCGCCGAGCGCAGCGCTTGGCGTGAGGAGATCGATCGCGCGCTGAGTCAATTGCGACCCGAGCAGCGCGAGGCCTTTCTGCTCAAGTACGTGGAGGAGATGGGCTACGACGAAATGTCGAAATTGACCGGTGCCGGCGTTTCGGCACTGAAGATGAGAGTTATGCGCGCTTGCGATCGATTGCGCGAACTATTGAGTGACGTCCGGGGTGATCGCGAGGTGCGTGAGGAGCACGGACGTTCTGAGGTGAACGATGCGAGGCATTCCTGAAAGTTGGATTCAACGAGTCGTCGCAGAACTGCGACGGCCTGTGCGATTCGATGAAGAGTTCGATCGAAATGTCATGTCGGCCATCCGCTCCATGCCCCGGCATCGGTATCGGGCATGGACGCGCGTGCTGCGTCCGCGAACGATCACCATCAGGCCGCTGATCTCGGGTATTGCCGCCGCGCTGTTGCTGGCGGTCACGCTCTCGCTCGGGCATGCCATCGGTACGCGCCGCTCTTCGATGGTGAGTGGCAGTGGTGACGCGACCGATCGTGTCGGAAGCCTCCGTGCCAGGCCAAAGCACGCGGTGCAGTTCGTTCTCGTCGCACCGACGGCTCGAAAGGTTCAGGTCGTGGGTGACTTCAACGACTGGGATGCGTCGCACGCTGAGTATAGCGCTCAGCATCGCGGCGGCGGCGTGTGGTCGGTGACTGCGGCCGTTCCGGAAGGGCATCATCGCTACTCGTTCGTTGTCGACGACAGCTTGTGGGTCTCCGACCCGACAGCGCCGCGTTTGCTCGACGACGACTTCGGGATGCCCAACTCCGCGCTCGTCGTCGATGGGGGAGATCTGACTCGGTGAGCTGGCGAATGCGCGCCGGCAGGAGTGTGGTTGGCGCGTGGTGCGTCGCTCTGTCGTTTGCTCAGGTCGCGGAAGCGCAGCGCGATGGCGACGCGAGACTCGCGAAGCTCGACTCCACGACGAGAGTGGCGGTGAACGTGGTCATCGATTCGGCGCGGAAGGCTCGGCTTCCGACTGAGCCGCTCATCGACAAGGCGCTCGAGGGGGCGAAGCGGGGCGCCAATGGCGAGCGAATCGTCGCCGCGGTTCGCGGTCTTTTTGCGGATCTCCGCACGGCACGCTCCGCGCTCGGACCGAGTGCGAGCATCGACGAGCTCAAGGCCGGCGCCAACGCGCTGCATGCGGGGCTACCGATGCGCAACTTGGCGCAGCTCCGCTCGGCGTCGCAGCACGCGGGGCGTGCTCGCGTGACGTTACCGCTTGCCGTCGCTACCGATCTTGTCTCGCGTGGCGTCCCCGTTGGCGTCGCGTCCGACGTAATTCTCTCACTTGCCCGAGCGGGACTTCGCGACGCCGACTTCTCGATGTTCCAGCGCAATGTTCGACTCGACATCGAGCGAGGCGCGGACGCCGCGACCGCCGCACAAACGCGAGCGCGCGGTGCGGTGCTGCACGGCGGACGAGCCACCTAGGCTTTGATCGCTGAGCGCAGGTCACTGGACCGCGGCCGATGCGTTCGGCTACACTTCCTGTCTCTTGACCAGCCTCACGAGTAAGTCGTGATCGGCGGATCCCCCTCCCCGCTGCGCTCGATATGAGGAAGACGCTCGGCATGACCAAAAAGGGAATATTGTGCCTGCTCGCCGTCGCCGCGTGCTCTCACACATCGGGGCCGCCGTCGACGGTTCCGGTACGTAGCAGATATCCAGGCAATCTCGCCGCCGCCCGGCCACTCACACACGCGGAACGCACGCACTTCACCGAAACGTCGCGCTACGCCGACGTGATGCAGTTCATCGATTCGCTCAAAGTGTTCGGCGCGCAGATCCACGTCGGCTCGATCGGGAAGACGAACGAAGGCCGTGACATCCCATACGTCGTTGCGTCGCGACCGCTCGTTACAACACCGATCGAAGCCAAGCGAATGCGTCGGCCGATCGTCTATGTGCAAGCGAACATTCATGCCGGCGAAGTCGAGGGAAAAGAGGCGCTTCAGTCGATCCTGCGCGATTTGCTCTTCGACCATCGCGCGAACGTGCTCGACTCGATCATCCTCATTGCGGTGCCGATTTACAATGCCGATGGCAATGAGCGATTCGCGCCGCAGGAGCGCAACCGCACGGAACAGAACGGACCGGTGCTCGTCGGCACTCGCGCCAACGCGCAGGGACTCGATCTGAATCGCGACTACATAAAGGCGGAAGCGCCGGAGACGGTCGCGTCATTGGCGATGTTCCGCGCCTGGGATCCGGACGTCTTCGTCGATCTGCATACGACCGACGGCAGCTACCACGGGTACGCCCTCACCTACGCGGCGACGCTCAATCCGGCGGCGTTCGTTGCGCTGCCGTTCACGCGAGACACGATGCTCGTCGAGCTACGCCAGCGTATGCGGGACGTGCACGGCTTCGAGGTGTTCGACTATGGCAATTTTCCGCGCGAGCAGGGCGCTCCCACGGCCTGGGAGACCTACGATTCGCGTCCGCGGTTCGGAACGAACTACTATGGCTTGCGCGGGCGAATCTCAATTCTGAGCGAGGCGTACTCGCACGATCCCTTCGAGCGCCGCGTTGCGTCGACGTACGACTTCGTATCCGAGATTCTTTCCTGGACGGCGGAGGACGCCGGCGACATCGTCGATCTTTCGCGGATGGCGGATTCGAAGGCGACGGGGTGGGGGAACGACCTGCGCTCGGCGCCCGCCGTGCCCATTCGCTCGACGATCGCGACCACTCGGTCCGGTCCGATCCGTGTCGAGGACATCGTACGCACCGGAGACAGCGTGCGCTACGAGGCCGGCCTTCCGCGCGGCGTCAAGCGAACCGGCGCCGTGCGCACGATCGACATGCCGATCTACGATCGGTTCACGCCGACCCTGTCGGTGCCGATGCCGTGGGCATACGCGTTTCCGCGCGACGTTGGAGACTCGATCGTCCGGCGACTCGTTATGCACGGCGTCGTCGTCGAGCAGCTCGGTCAGTCGGTCGACGGGCGTGTCGCGGGATTCACCGTCGACTCGACGAGCACGGCCGCACAACCCTTCCAGAAGCATCACGAGCGGCGCATCGCCGGGTCGTGGGGCGAGCCCGCGACACGAACTCTCGCGCCCGGCACGTTCATCGTACGCACCGGTCAGCCGTTGGGCATTCTCGCCATGTATCTCCTGGAGCCCTCGAGCGACGACGGATTCGTCGACTGGAACGTGCTCGATCCCTGGGCCAACGAGCACGTGTTTCCCGTGGTGCGCATCGTGCAGCCTGTCGCGGCAACGCTGCGGCCAATTTCCTGATGTTCCGTTCCGCACTGCTCTATCTGTCCAATCAACCGCGCGTCTTTCAGTTCGTGCGGAACAATCGCCTGGCGAAGCGCTTCGCTTCGCGTTTCGTTGCCGGTGAAACGCTCGACACGGCGCTCGCAGCTGTGCGTGTGCTGAACGGCCGCGGCATTTCGGCGTCGCTGGATCTCCTGGGTGAGAGCGTCACGAACGAGCGCGAGGCACGCGTCACGCGCGACGCCTATCTCGAGATTCTCTCGCGGATTCACGAGCAGCGGCTGAACGCGAACGTCTCGCTCAAGTTGACGGCGATGGGGCTCGATATCTCGGAAGATCTGTGCGTGAGCCTCATGCAGGACGTCCTCGCTCGCGCGCGGGAATACGGCACGTTTGTCCGCGTCGACATGGAGTCGAGCGAGTACACAGATCGCACGTTGCATCTATTCGAGCACCGACTGTATCCGCTCTTCCGCAATCACGTCGGCATCGTGCTGCAGAGCTATCTGTATCGTACCTTTACCGACGTGGAGTACGCGATCCAGCTCGCCTGTCGCGTGCGGCTCTGCAAGGGCGCCTATAAGGAGCCGGCGAGCGTTGCCTACCCGGAGAAAAAAGACGTCGACGCGAACTACGTGAAGTGCATGCACGCATTGCTGCGGCACGGCAACTTCCCGGGAATCGCCACCCACGATCCGGCAATGATCACCGAAGCGAAGCGGTTCGCACGCGAGAACGACGTCGCGGCGAACCGCTTCGAGTTTCAGATGCTGTATGGCGTCCGCCGCGACCTGCAGGAGCGGCTCGTTAGGGAGGGGTATGGCATGAGGGTGTACGTTCCCTTCGGCACGCAGTGGTATCCGTATCTGATGCGGCGCCTTGCCGAACGCCCGGCGAATGTCGCTTTTATTACCGGCAACGTTCTTCGGGAGA
>DATEHJ010000530.1:0-6077 GCA_035279645.1 Gemmatimonadaceae bacterium | reverse complement strand
ATCGCTCTGCGTGGACTCAAGGAGGCACCGTTCACGCTCGATACGACGCAGCTCCATCAGAAGGCCGCGCTCCGCGACTACACTGACCGCGCATACGCCTTCCTGCTCGACGCGTTGAAGGGCTCGACGCCGACGCAGTTGCTCAAGCAGTCCTCGGTCTACAACCTCCCCCCGCAATCGGCGTCGAGATGGCTCACGCTCAGTTACGAGCACGCGGTGTGGACTTTGGGCCAAACGGTCCCGTACCTGCGCCTGAATGGAGTAACTCCGCCGCCCTACAAGCAGCCGCTCTAGCGGCCGACCTCCAGCGCTAATTGAGCGCGCGCACGACCACCGGCTCCAAGAGCTCGACCCAACTCGCGTACATGGCGCCCGACGGATGCAGTCCGTCGGGCGCGAGGAGCGCCCGGTCGGTTGCCGCCTGACGAGAGAGTGGCGTCACATCGACGAACGCTGTCTCAGCCTGACGAGCGGCGTCGCGAGCGACCGCGTTGAACTGATTGATCTCGCCACCGATCTCGATGGAGCCGCGTGGATCCGCGGCCGCGAATGGCGTCACTCCCCAATCGGGAATGGACACCACGACAACGTGTCGCGCCTCGCCGCCGGCGTACTCCAGCGCCCGCGATAGGAGCTTCTCGAAGCCGACGCGAAAGACATGGATGCCGAGGCCCCGATACTGATCGTTCACGCCGATCAGGAGCGACACGAGATCGAACGGCCTTGGGAGCGGCGATGAAATGCTGTCGAGCGCGGTCAGCAAATCCGACGTCGTCCATCCCGTTCTGGCGACGATCACGGGATCCGCGATCGGCACGCCGCGGTGCCGAAGCGCGGCGGTGAGCTGCGCTGGCCAGCGCTCGCTCGCGGTTACTCCCTCGCCGATCGTGTACGAATCGCCTAGGGCAACGTAACGTCGCGTCACGGCGCGACGAAGTTCTTCGAGATCAGATCGTAGTACGAACGCACCGCGCCACTGTCGTACGTCGCGACGAACGCATCGAGTGTCTGCAGAATCTGCGTCGAGTAGTGCCCAGGCACATTGAGCGGATGCGCGCCAGCGGTGCCGAAGCCGTAGCCGTATCCAAAGAAGCTCCGGATCATTACGCTCCGGCGATCGCGCGGCAGAAGCTTCACGTTCTCGGCGAACTGTGGGAACCCGCCATCTCTGATCAGATATTGCTCAACATTGGAGATGTAGAGCACCGACACCTTCTCGCCGTGCTCCGTGATGTACTGCGCGATCGCCGACAGCGCGTGCTCCCCCGCCGCGTTGCCGACGACGGGGATGATCAGATCGCGCGCCTCGAGACTCTTCACGAACTGGAAGCCGTCTTCGGAGGCGAGGTAGTTCGCCTGGTGACCGGAGCGATCCTTCTCGAGAAGCAGCGTCCGATACGTCGGATGATACGGCCGCGGTGCGCGACCGATACTCGAGTACCGGAGATCGAGAGAGTCGCGCACGAAGGCATCGCGGATCCGAGCGATGGTTTCGAGATCCAATGTCGACAGCGGAATGCCTAAGCGCCGGATGCGCTGGCTGATCGCGGATTGCACCGAGTCGACAACGTCACCGTCCGTGTGCGTCGCATCGATGTAGTCGACCAATTCCTGAATCGACTTCGACCCCCAGCGATCGACGTCACGCGGAAGCGGCTTCCCGAACATCAGGCACATGTACTCGACGCGATTTCGCGACATCGAGAACAACGCCTTAAACAGCAAATGCTCGAGGAGATTGTCTCGCCGGATGTCGAGCATGAACGCGACGTCCGGCCGCACGGCGGCGATGTACGAGAAATTCTGATCCGGTCCGACGCCGATGTACGCTCCGCCCTGCACCTTCAGCCGGCGCATGCCTTCGAGCACGTGCAGGTACGACGTTTCGTTGGAGATGAGATTGTCGGAGTCGAAGTATCCGCCCGGCTCCGACAATCGCTGCACGAGTTTCGCAAACGCCGAATCGACTCGCGCGGACGGAGTCGGAGCGAGCGAGGAGGCGTAGGCGGTACGCGGCAATGCGCGGTCCGCCGGATCATTGCCAAATGACCCGGCGATGACCATCGCGGGAATCGCCGCGAGGAGCCACCGCACCGACCGGATTTTGGAGCTCATCAGCAACCTCCCGCCGTTCACGCGAAATTACGTGGCGTGACCCGGCGTTTGCCAGTCGGAGCGTCTCTCACAATTCGCGGGGCGGCGCATGGGACATCTGTGTCATCACCAGCCTCAGTTGCGTGAGGAATGCCGCCGGCCCGGCGTTGTCCGGAAGGGCGTGCAGAGCGCGCAGCACGTCCTCCTCGCGCACGGCGAGCCCGGCACTAATCGTATTCGGATCGACGCCGACGCGTTCGAATTCCTTCAACAATTGCGCGAACCGCTTGCCTTCCGTCATTCCACGCTCCCGCAGGATCCCCGCTAACGATCTCCCTCGTCCGAGATCAGCCAGACTGGTCCTCGAGCCCTTCGCTGAGTCCGCTCTCGCATACCTTGTTCCTCGGCACGCCGCCTCGTGAGTGGCGCGCTAAGGATCCGAGTCCCTATCCAGTATCGGTTGCGGTATCGGACGTGAAAAGAGCCGGCCCTCGTCGAGGACCGGCCCGGTCGATCGATAACGCGGCTGGCCTATCGGTGCGCGATCACCACGAAGAGGGCGGTGAGCGCGGCCGTGAGCGCGACCAGCGCGCCAGCAACGCCGAGTGCCGTCGCCGGAGTGACGACGAACTCGCGACGCCACCATGGGGTGATCAGTTGCGGCACATTGTTCGGCAGCGCATCCATGATTCGCTGCTGAACGTGCGTCGGCGTCGTGAGGTGTCGGCGCGCATCGGTCACCTGTGCCATTCGCTTCCAGAACTCGACGTCCTTTTGCATGTCGCCCTGACGCACCGCGGCTTCGGGCAATTCGCCATCGAGCCACGCGTGAATCGCCGGGGAGAGAAGGCGACCGGTGTCTGGCTGCGGAAGCGGCACTTCGCGATCGGTGAGCGGGCGTTCGATTTCGGCACGACGCTCGGAACGGCGCTCACGCTTCGGTCCATCGATTCGATGGCCGTTTTCAGAGTGGATATCGTCGAACATGTTAGGCGTACTTCTCCTCGAGTAATGCTTGCAGTGCCTCGCGAGCGCGGTGAACGCGCATCTTGAGCGCACCGACAGTGGTTCCCAGCAGGTCGGCCATTTCTTCGTACGAGCGTCCTTCGACGTGCTTCATGATGAACGCTTCGCGAAGCGACGACGGCAACGTCGCCAGGGCCTTGTCCAGATCCGTGCGCAGCTCGCTGCGATCCAGTTCCTCGTCAGGCGTCGCGTACGCCGACGGCTGGTCGTCTTCGTCGTAGCTGAGGTGCGAGCGCCGAATGTTCTTGAGCCAATCCTTGCAGCCGTTGGCGACGATGCGAAACACCCAGGCATCGAACCGCCCTCGTACCTCAGCGAGATGTTGATACGCCTTGATGAAGCTGAGCTGAAGGATGTCTTCCGCGACGTCAGGGCTTCCCGTCATGCACAGCGCGTGTCGATACAGAGGGTCGCTGTATCGGGTGATCAGCGTCTGAAACGCGTCGCGCTGACCCGCGAGCACGCGTTGAATGATCAGCTGATCGGTATCCTGATCTGCGAGTTGTGCGGGTTGCTCCGTCGTCTTCACGACAACAGAGTAACGCGATTCCCGCGCTTCGGACAGTGCCGCGGGCGCGCTCCCGCTGGCGGTCCTTGGTTTCACGGCAGTCGCCACGATGGAGGGGGACGAAGGAGTGTGAACGAAGTAACAACAAAACGGAGCGAGCGACTCGGCTGCTCGATCCGACCAATCACTGAGCGATTCGTCTCTCTGACCTTTATCGTCCGTCGGTTTGTCCGAACATCCGATCAAAGACGCGCCAACCGCCACGACGTATCACACTTCCGTGTTCATCTAATCGCGGCGGCGGGAATCGCGGTGGCCCGCCTACGGTTGGCGGCATGCCAAACGTCGCCGAGGCATCGACATCGGCGATCACTTCGCGAACCGACTTCACTAAGCCCGTGGGAACGCCGACCTGCGTCAATCGCTCCTGCCACGCCGCCGCCGGAGCGCTGGCGAGCTTTGATGAGAATTCTTTAACAATCCGTTCCCGCTGTGCCAAGCGGCCGGCGTTGGTCGCTAGGCGCTGATCGTTGGCGAGGTCCTCGAGCTCCAGTGCGGCGACGCAGCTCGCCCATTGCGCATCGCTCCCCACCGCGATCACGAGCGGTCGGTCCTGCGCCGGGAACATTTGATAGGGGACGAGATTTGGATGTGCATTCCCCCACCGCGCGGCTTCCCCGCCGCCGACGAGGACATTCTGCGCGACGTTCACGAGCGCGGCGCGCGCGCTGTCTACCAGTGAAACAAAGAGTCTTCGCCCCGTCCCATCCTTCCCGCGCGCCACGAGCGCCGCGAGAATCGCGGCGACTGCGTCCTTTCCCGCGATCACGTCGGCGAGAGCGACGCCGACCTTCATTGGATCGCCATTCGGCTCGCCGGTGATCGCCATCCAGCCGCTCTCGGCTTGCGTGACGAAGTCGTAGCCCGGCCGGCCGCTGTCCTTACCGAATCCGGTGATGGTGCACCACACGAGACGCGGATTGCGGCGCATCAACTCGTCCGGATCCAACCCTCGGCGTTCGAGCGTTCCGCGACGGAAGTTGTCCACCACGACGTCGGCCCCGAACGCGAGATCGGCGATCATTTTCTGATCGGCCGGATCCTCGAGATCGAGCGCAACGCTCAGCTTGTTGCGGTTGACCGACAGATAGTAGGCGCTCAGCCCCGCTTTATCGAACGGCGGTCCCCAGCCCCTCGTCTCGTCGCCGGTGCAGGGACGCTCGATCTTGATGACATCGGCACCGAGGTCCCCGAGCATCATCGTACAGAGAGGTCCCGCGAGGACGCGGGTTAGGTCAAGTATTCGGATTCCGTTGAGCATAATCTTGCGTTATGATGGCTTGATCGTGACACGAATCACCGGCAACGGAGACAGCTCGCCACCTTCGAGGCGGTGACGTGAAGGCTGAGCCTCGACGTGCTTGCGTAGCTGTCGTAGCACTCTATACTTCCGCCACGACTAACGGCTTTTTGGCGCGCGAAGATAGCACCGCTTGCCGACACAGGAAGAGCGTCGGCCGTATCCTTCCGACGAATTCGACGGACTCATGGCGGACAAGCCGTTTCCCCCCTCCCCGTCTTCTCCCCTTCATTCTCCGGCGTCGACTGGCCCTGCCTCGCCGCCTATGAGCTCAACGGGTGAAGGGAAGCCGAGCGAGTCGGGTGCCGGTGGCTCCGCTGCCCGCGGCATGGGTCAGCGAACGTCGGACGTCCGCGACGCCATGGCCGAAATGGCTGAACGCGCGCAGTTGATCAGTCAGGAGGCGGGCACCAAGATCGCCGCGGCGATGAAGGATGTGATTGGCGCTGCCGCCGGTCTTGCCGGTTTTGCCGTCGAGAGCGCACGTGACCTGGCGCAGTTCATGGTTCGACGCGGGCAGATCACACAGGACGAAGCGGACAAGCTGATTCGCGAGGCCGAGGATGCTCATGCGAAGAGGAGTGGCCGCACCGGTGCGAAGACCGCACCCGCCGTCGCCAAGCCCGAGAAGAAAGCGCCGGCCAAGCGCGCGGCGGTCGCCAAGAAATCAACAGCCAAACAGAGCTCAGCGAAGAAGAAACGCTGAAGCTCGTTAGGTGGATGCTGACCGACGTTCCCGCATCGATGCCAGCCAGTCGAGCAGATCACCGAGTGCCGGTGGATCAGAGAGCACGAATTCAGCGTCTGTGTGTACTCCCTCTCCGATATGCACGGTGACGGTATTCCATTGGCGGGCGCGGAGCGCCCGGAACGCATCCTCGTCGGTTTTGTCGTCGCCGGCGTAGAGCAGCGATCCGTCGAGGGATCCTCCGCCACCACTGACGCCGAGCGCCGCCGCCAGTTCGAGCAGCGCGGTCCCCTTGTCGATCGCGATCGGAGGACGGAGCTCGAAGATCTCCTTTCCGTGGTGTAGGCGCAGCTCGAGCCGTTGCGCCACCTCTGTGAGCGCTCGCTCGACGGCGGGCACTT
>DATEHJ010000529.1:0-6790 GCA_035279645.1 Gemmatimonadaceae bacterium | reverse complement strand
CGTCGACGTATTGCATCATGCCGAGGATCCAGGATCTCTGTTGCGTGAAGCGGCACGCGCGACGCGTGGGTGCGTGATCATCAAAGACCACGTGCGCGAGGGAATCGGTGCCGCGCCGACGCTCCGGCTCATGGATTGGGTCGGCAACGCGCATCACGGTGTGCGCCTTCCGTACAACTACTGGAGTCCCGATCAGTGGCGCGCGGCGCTCGCGGCGGCGGGACTCGCGCCGCGGTCGTGGCGGCGCGACCTCCGTCTCTATCCGCGGCCGATCACGTGGCTCTGCGATCGTGCGCTCCACGTCCTGACTCTGCTCGAGCCCGTCGCCGCCATTCATCAGTCAGCGCCAGCGCGCATCGCATGCTGATTCTCCTCGTTCCTCTCGTTCTCATCGTCGCCGTACTGGCGCTTGGGATTCATCTTCCCAACAAGCGCTTTGCGCGGTTGCTGACGCTGCCAACGCATCGCTACGCACCGTTGGTTGCGGGGCTCGTCACAGGCGCGGCAGTGTGGTACGTGTGGGGGAGTCTGCGCGCGGTGGCTCCCGTCCACGACGAAGCGTCGTATCTGCTTCAGGCGCGCACCTTCGCGTCGTTCCACTGGGCGATGCCCGCGCCGCCGCTGCCGGAATTCTTCGAGCAGTATCACGCGTTGGTCACGCCGGTGTACGCGTCGAAGTATCCACCCGGTCATGGTCTCCTGCTGGTGCCGGGGATCTGGCTCTCGCTGCCAGGTCTCACGCCGGTATTGCTCAGCGTTCTCGCGGGTGCGCTGCTCTTCATGCTCGTTAGGCGCGTGGCGAACGGCTGGGTCGCGGTGCTCACGTTCGTCCTCTGGCTGTCGACGATCGGCAATCTCCGCTGGCGCGGGAGCTACCTGTCGGAGACGACGACGAGCGCGCTCTGGCTGCTCGGCTGGTGGGCCCTTCTCGAGTGGCGCGAGCGGCGAGCCAATCGGTGGCTCGTCGTCCTCGCCGGCTGCGTGGCCTGGATGGCGATCACGCGCCCGTTCACGGCGGTGGCCTACGCGATCCCCGTCGGCATCGTCGTGATTGCCGACGTGGTGAAGCGCCGGAGCTGGCGCGAGCTCGTTAGGCCCATTCTCGTCGCGCTCGCCATCGTCGCGATTCTACCGCTCGCCAACAAAGAGACGCTCGGCAACTGGCGCACGGCGCCGTACGAGACGTATACCGCGACCTATTTGCCCTGGGATCACCTCGGGTTCGGTGTGACGGACACGCCGGCGCAGCGTCCGCTACCGCCAGACATGCAACAATTCTCGGCGCAATTCATTTCGGTGCACGCGGGACACACGCTGAACAGGCTCCCGAGCATCTATCTGATTCGATGGCGGGCGATCCTCGCCGACGCGTTCCACGGCTGGCGGATCCCATTGGCGCTGTTCGCGCTCATCGGCTTCAGCGTGCTGGGAATCGAGGGGTGGCTTGCCGTCGCGTCGGCGCTGCTCCTGACGGGCGTGTACCTGCTGTACGCGTCGATCCCCAATTGGACGGTGTACTATCTGGAGATCTTTCCGGTCATTCCGTTCCTGGTGGCGTTAGGCATCTGGACGGTCGCCGCGGCGCTGGTCACGCCGAGACTGCACGTCGGGCCGCGGCTCGTGCGCGAGGAAGGCCCGCGGCAGGCGTTCGCCATCGCGCTGGTGGTGTTGATGGTGCTCTGGCCAGGGGGGTACGAAGTGCACTTCGGACGCCGCGTCGAGGCAGCAGTTCAGGCCTATCACGGCTCGTTTCGCCAGCGTCTTGCGGCGCTCCCCGATCGGCGCGAGATCATCTTCGTGCGTTACGCGCCATGGCACAGCGTGCACCAGAGCCTCATCGCGAACGAGCCGAATCTTGCGACGGCCAAACGCTGGTTCGTCTATGACCGTGGCGAGGACAACCAACGGCTCGCCGCGCTCGCGCCCGACCGGGAGCCGTTTCTCTTCGATGAGAACTCGGGCACGTTCGTGCAGCTCAAGCGGACGCTCGCGCGTCGATAGACCCTGGTGTCATCCCGACCGCAGGCGAGGGATCTGCTCCTCGGCGTGTTGCGGAGTGAGCGACTTGCTATGAAATCGACGATGGCGATCTCGATCTGCCTGGTGAGCTTCGCGGTGAGCGTTCCAGGCGAAGCACAATCATCGCTTCGCACGCAAGATCTCCTGCGTCAATTGCAGTCGACGGAATGGACTGAGCGTGCCACAGCGTTCGATGTTCTTCAGCGACCCCCCCCGACTGGACGACCAATGCGAGTGCGCTACTCGAGCTGCTGCTGCGCGAAGAAGACGTGATCGCCCTGACGCTTCGCGAGTCGAACGGCAAAGCCGCTGTTGCCGACAAGTATGGCGAGGGATATGGCGAGTACGAAGCGGAGGTCCTCGAGGCATGCCTGCAGTATTGCGACAAGGGCCAGCTGCTGTCGTTCATCCTATCGAGCGCTCGAAGCGAGCTGTCGCCGGTCCGCCGCGACGCGTTGTCGCTACTTGGCGACATTGCCGATAGAGGATTCTCGGCTCGGCAGCGTGACGTCGTCGACAGTGCGCTTTTCGCCGCCGCCGCGGACAGGACCAGTTGGTTCATTCGCAGCGCGGCAGTCAATGCGTTAGGCGCCCGCGCTCACCGCGATCGGAATCTGGCCAGTGTCGCGCGCGCGCGTATTCACGAGACAGTGGTTGCTGCCTCGACCTCTGATCCTGAGAGCGAAGTCCGATTGTCGGCCATTCTCCAGCTGGGTGAGATTGGCGACGCGACGGACATACCGCTGTTGACTCGGATTGCGGCGGAAGACTCCAGTCAGGCCGTCAGGGGAGGCCGCACCGTATATCCACTGCGAGAGGAGGCTCGACGCGCCCTCGCTCGGCTTCGAGCGCGATAACTGCCGTATTGTCGTTGGACACGTCAACGATCAGTCTTCATCGCTTCGCCGCCGATTGCGCTTGCGCTCGCCGCGGCGACGTTTATCGGTGAGCCGTCTCTCGCGAGAAGCCTTGGTCGGCCGAGTCGCCCGTCGCTTTTTGGGCACGACGAGAGCCTGCCTGACAATGGCGGCGAGACGCTCGGCTGCCGCCTCCCGATTCTGCAATTGACTGCGCCGGTCGCTGGCGACGACGCGCACCATTCCCTCCGCGTCCAGCCGCGCCGCAAGCTTCATGAGCAAACGCTGACGGACCTCGTCGCTCACCACCACCGACTGTGTGAGATCCCAGAGCAGCTCGACACGCGTCGACGAGGTGTTCACGTGTTGTCCGCCCGGACCACCGGCACGCGAGGCGCGAAACTGCAGCTCGCCGCGCGGAATCGTCAGCTCGGACGAGACGACGATGTCGCCGTCGCTCATGTGGCCGGCGGAGGCGGGGCCGAGGACGGCGCCGCGCTCGGCGCGCGAGGCACGGTCACGGGCGTGCGGCGTCGCCCACGGTCGTCGACCCTAACGACGCGAACCGCCGCGACTCGCCGCCCGTCCATCGCCACCACCTCGAGCTCGCCCCCGGGGAACTGCGCCCGGTCGCCGATCCGCGGCACGCGGCCGAGACGTGCGAAGGTGTAGCCGCCGAGCGTCGTCCAGTCGCCATCGGGGATGGGGAGGCGATAGTCGCTGCGCACGTCCACAAGAGACATCGAGCCCGCGAGCTCGAGCACGCCATTCGCTTCGATCGCCTCGCGCACCGCGAAATCGTATTCGTCGTTGATATCCCCGATGACTTCCTCGACAAGATCCTCGAGCGTTACGATGCCGGCGGTGCCGCCGTACTCGTCGAGCACCACGGCCATGTGCGCTCGCGAGCGGCGCAGGTCGTCGAGGACGCGCTCCGCTGGCCGGTTGTCGGGGACGTAGAGAGGCTTGCGAATGAGCGAGCGGAGCTCGAACGGGATGCCGGGCTCCTTGAGCCAAACGTCTTTGGCGACGAGCACACCGACGACGTTGTCGAGCGTTTCCTCATACACGGGATACCGGGAGTAGCGCTCCGACCGCATGAGCCGCGAGACATCGCTCTCGGTGGCATCGACGGGAACAGCGACGATATCGGTGCGGGGGCGCATCACGTCGCGCGCCCGCTTCTCATGAAAGTCGAATACACCCGCGAGCATGGCGCTGTCGGACTCGTCGAGGGCACCCTGGGCGCGGGACTGCATAACGAGCAGCCGCAGCTCCTCTGGCGAATGGACCCGCTCGAGGGGCCGCGATGCCCGCACACCGAACAAGCGGAGCACGCCGTTCGCCGCGCCGTTCATCAGCGCGATGAATGGCGACATGATCACGGAAAACCCGATGAGCGGCCGCACGAGGATCGCGCTCATTCGTTCCGGCCGAACCAGCGCCAAGCTTTTCGGCGTCAGCTGGCCGAGCACGACATGCAGGAACGCGATGACGATGAACGCCGCGATCGCCGCCGCGGTGGTATGTACCGCCGCCTCGGGAATCGACAGCCCGAGTCGCGACAACCCACCATCGATGAGCGACGCGATCGCGTCTTCGCCAAGCCAACCGAGCGCCAGCGACGCGAGGGTGATGCCGACCTGCGTTACGGAGATGTAATGGTCGAGATCTTTGAGTGTCTTCTCAACGAGACGCGCGCTGCGCTCCCCGGCCGCCGCGCGGTTCTCGATCCGGCTTCGCTTCGTGGCGACGAGGGCGAATTCCGCCGCTACGAAGAAGGCGTTCACGATTACCAGGGCCAGGACGATCAGCAGGCGCGTCACGACCTCGCCTGTGCCGGCCGGCTGGCCTTCCGGTGCCAGGGCGGCGGCGAAGATCGAAGCGAATGCCCTAAACATGCGCGTTGCCAGGGGGCCGGTAACCGGCGTCGGCTGTGATCGTCAAAGGCATAGCAGAATGCAAGACTCCATACCGGGTGTGCCCTCTGGCACTTTGCAAAAACCGGTCAGTTCCCACCTCGCTGCGCGTGTCTCCGCCCCCATCCCTGCCACAGCCACCCCCGTCGGCAACGACGCGAGCCGAGCATCCCGCGCTGGAAGCGATGCTCGACCCGAGACGTCTGTTGCGCTGGGTGTACATGGGTCGCATGTCCGTGGCGACGGCAATTTTCGCCGCAGCCGTCTTCGTGTGGACGCGCGAAGATACCGATACGCACAAACTGCTTGTCGCCTCGCTCGCCTTCGCGCTCGCAGCGGGCGTGACCGTGCTGTCGGCATGGTACAGCGAAATATATAGGAAGCCGCTCCAGCCGAACTTCTTCTACCTCCAGTCGGCGTTCGACCTGCTGCTCGTCACTGCCGTCGTGCACGTGACAAACGGCAGCACGTCGCAGTTCGCGGCATTGTACATCCTCATCATCGCCACGGCGAGCCTCCTGCTGCCGGTCGGCGGCGGCCTCCTCATCGCCGCGCTGGGGAACGTGCTCTACGTCGCCGACACGGTGCTCATTTCCGGCACCTCACTCGGCACGGGGGGGTGGCTGCAGCTCGGCGTGTTTGCCGCCGTGGCGCTAGGCAGCGCGTACCTTGGCGCCCAGCTCCAACGTGCCGGAGCAGGGAAGGAGCGGCTCGTTGCGCAACTCCAGGCCGCGCGACTGCAGGCCGATGAGATACTACGAAACATCCGAAGCGGCGTGATCACCGTCGATTCCGGCGGCCGCCTCCTGTACGTCAATCCGACCGCGGAGCAGCTGTTAGGCGCGAGCCTTCGCTCGCATATCGGCGAACCGGTGCTGACGCGCATCGGCCAGGTGGCGCCCGAGCTGTCGCAGGCGCTCGAGCGGTCGGTGGTGCATCAGATTCGGACGACGCGCGCCGAGGGGTTGGTGTCGACCGTCGTGCGTCGCTTCCCGATCGGGGTGACAACGACGTACACCGATGGCGAAGCCGGTGACCTGG
Source organism: Gemmatimonadaceae bacterium (assembly GCA_035279645.1). Lineage (GTDB taxonomy): Bacteria > Gemmatimonadota > Gemmatimonadetes > Gemmatimonadales > Gemmatimonadaceae > AG2. Next base: position 954 of record DATEHJ010000529.1, on the reverse strand, counting down.
ATCGTACCGCGACCGCGATCTTCCAGGACATCTCCGATCAGAAGCGCATCGATGCGCTGCGCCTGCGCGCCGAGCGTCTCGAGGGCATCGCCGAGTTGAGTGCGTCGCTCGCGCACGAGATCAAGAATCCCCTCGCGTCGATTCGATCGGCCGTCGAGCAGCTCGCGCGGATGCCGCGCGCGGGCGACGATGAGCGAACACTCACCGGTCTCGTCGTGCGTGAGTCGGACCGGCTCTCGCGGCTCCTCTCCGAGTTTCTCGACTTCGCGCGCGTGCGGGTCGCCCGCACGCGACCGGTCGACATGGGCGACGTAGCGCGGCACGCCGCACGACTCGCCGAGACGCGGCCGGAGCGCAAGGACGTCCGCATCGTCTGCGAGACACCGGATCGCGTCTCGCTCGTTGTCGACGGCGACGAGGACTTGCTGCACCGCGCGGTATTCAACCTCGTGTTGAACGCGGTGCAGGCATCGCCGAACGGCGGGGTCGTCCACATCGACGTGACGCCCGGATCGTTCGATCCGCTGCCAGTTGGCGTCGCCTTCGACGCGGGGACGGTCGCCTTACGAGTTCGCGATTCCGGCGCCGGCATCCCGGTCGAGATCCGCGATCGACTCTTCGATCCCTTCTTTACTACGAAGCCGGGCGGCAGCGGCCTCGGTCTCGCCGTCGTGCAGCGCGCGATCGAGGCCCACCGCGGCCTCGTGTTCGTCGACAGCGGCGGCAATGGAACGCGCTTCACCATCGTTCTACCCCGCACGCAACCAGCCAAAGCTGGCGTCAAGGAAACGCCGCCAGCGTCCATCCCCATCATCCGCACGGCCTACGCTATCGGAGGCGCCTCGTGAGCGACTCACCCAACGGCAAACCAACCGTTCTAGTCGTCGACGACGAATCAGGAATTTTGGATTCGCTCAACATCCTCCTGCGCAACGAGGGCTTCACGCCCTTGCT
>DATEHJ010000528.1:0-5552 GCA_035279645.1 Gemmatimonadaceae bacterium | reverse complement strand
ATCTCGATATCGGATGTCGAGAGGTCGACGACGACGGTGTCTGGAGAGTTCGCGGCAATCTGCCGCCGAATCACGAGTGGGTGCGAAAAGAGCTTGAGCAATTCCTGCGGTGTACCGACGACGAGCGCGTGAATCGTGGGCGGCGGATCCTTGAGCACGAGCGAGCTATCGAGCTGCGGCGCGAACTGAACATCGACGAGATCCTGGTTCGGCTCTTTCGCGGTGACGATGAACCAAAGCACGATAGCGATGAGGAGCGCCGTGCCCTTGAGCGCGAGACGTTGGGTGAACGCTTCGGTGACGCGCCGACGCCACGTAATGAGGAGACGCTGGCTTGCGCCGCTCTCCGGCTGCGAACTCGGCGGCCCCTGCATGACGCGTCTAATCCGTCGTCTTTACGGCGACCGGCACGGTCGTGCCGAGTAATTCATCGAAGAGCGTTCGATTGGCCGGAGAGTTCCAATCGGCGGCCGAGATCCACTTTTTGCGGATCGTACCCTCGCGGTCGATGACGAAGCTCTCTGGGTACCCGGTCGTTTGATACGCAAGCTCGATCGCGTGGGTCGGGTCGTGCAGAATCTCGAACGTGAGACCGAGGTTCTTCGCGTACGCGCGGATCGAGTCCTCGGGGACGTTGTCGTCGATGCTGACCGCAACGATGTGCACGCCGCGCGCGGCGTACGTCTTGTACAGCTCTTCCATGCTCGGCATCTCGACCTTGCAAGGCTCGCAATACGTTGCCCAAACGTTGAGCAACACGACCTCTCCGCGGTAGTCGGCGAGCGATCGCATCGCGCCCGAGTGAATATCCTTCGCGGCGAAGTGCGGCGCCGACGATCCCACCTCGACCGGGAACAGCTCGTCACCAAAGAGCTTGACCCCTGCGAATAATCCCGCGCCAAGGACGGCGATGACGACGCCGACGATCGTCCACTGCTGCCTAACGGTCATGTCCGAGTCTCCACGTATCAGACGGCGACGGCGCACTGATCCCGCAGCACGCCAATCTCGCGCCGCGGATCCTTTGCCGAGAAAATCGCATTCCCGGCGACGAAGGTGTCCGCCCCAGCGCGCCAACAATCTCCAATCGTGTCGCGCGCGATGCCACCGTCAACCTCCAACACGGCTCGACTCCCGGCTTCGGCGAGAATGCGCCTCGCACGCCGAATCTTGTCCACCGAGGCCGGAATGAATCCCTGGCCGCCGAATCCGGGGTTTACCGTCATGATCAACAGAAGCTCCAGGTCCGCTAGCACCTCAACGATACCCGTGAGCGAGGTGGAAGGATTCAACGCGACGCCGGCGCGGCATCCCACCTCGCGAATTCGTGTAAGCTGGCGCTGGAGGTGCGGCGACACCTCGGCATGGATCGTTATTCCTGACGCCCCGGCCTCGGCGAACTCATCGAAGTAGCGCTCGGGTTGGACGATCATCAAGTGGCAATCGAGCGGGAGCTCGGTGAGCGTGCGGACCGTCTCGATGACCTTGCTGCCGAAGGTGATGTTCGGGACGAACTGACCGTCCATCACGTCGATGTGAATCCAGTCGGCCCCCCCGGCCTCGCACATCGCGATCTCATCCGCTAGACGCGCGAAATCCGCTGACAGAATGCTCGGTGCGATACGCGGTCCGTGTTGGTGAACAGTCATGGACGCCCCTCGACGCGGAGCGTGATGCTGGACCCCGACGGGACCTGGGCGCCTGCAGCAGGTGACTGAGACATGACCGTCGCGCCACCGTCGGGCTGAGCACCGTTAGGCAACCCTGTATTGCCGACGGTAAGACCGAGTTGCTGGAGCAATTGCCGCGCTTGGGCGAAGCTGCGGCCGACGACGTCGGGCACCTGAATCGTGACCGGCCCACCACTCAGCACAAGTCCGACTGGTCCCGGAATCGGCGTCTCTGTTCCAGGGCGCGGGCGCGTATCGATCACCTCGCCGCGAGCCGTTTGACTCGGCTGTTCGCTGACGTCGCCAACATCGAACCCGGCCTGATCGAGAACGCGTTCAGCGTCGGGCCGAGCCATGCCGACGACGTTCGGCACGACCGCCATACGCTGACCACCACTGATCGCGAGCATCACCTTTGCGCCTGCGCCATCCTTGCTGCCGGCGGGCGGATTCTGGTCGAGCACCGTTCCCTTCGGCGCGGTCGCGTGGAAGCGTGTTTCGCCCTGTTCCATCTGGAAGCCCGCCTGGGCGAGCCGCTGTTGGGCCGTCGTCAAGTCGAGACCGATCACGTTAGGCACCTTGAGATCCTGACTGATGACGCCTGACGGAAAGAAGACGAACGCCGCAACAAGGTAGGCGAGCAAGAACCCGCCGACGATCGCGATGAGATAAGGAATGAAGCGGCGGATGACGCCGCGCCAATTCACTGCTCAGTCCTCCGCAGACGAGCGGCGAACGCGCCATCGATGCCGTGGCGCTGTGGAAGAACGCGCAGACGCCCCGCGTCCAGCACCGCCGCGGGCACGGTGCCCTCCGGCGGCGGCTCCAGACGCCAACCCGGGTTCTCGGCAAGAAATGCCTCGAGTTGCGCGTCGTTCTCTTCCGGCTCCAATGAGCAAGTACTATACACCAGCAGTCCGCCCGGACGCACGACCTGCGCCGCGCTGCGAAACATCGCGCGCTGCAACGCGCCGAGTACGGCTAGATCGGACGGCTTCAATCGCCATCGCGCGTCGGGATGGCGGCGAAGTGTTCCTGTTCCCGTACAAGGCACATCCAGGAGCGCGAAGTCAACCGGGCGAATCGCCGGCACACGTGCGTCGGCGACGTACGGGAAAACGTGCTTGATCTCGAGACGGCTCGTGTTCGCGATCACCCGCCGCAAACGGGCGAACGACGCGTCGCTCGCGAATACACGTGCTGCATTCCGTGAGAGCTCGATCGACTTGCCACCGGGCGCGGCACAGAGATCCGCGGCGATGGCCCCTGTCGGCACGCAGGCGTACTGCGTCACGAGCGTGGAGCCGGGATCCTGCAGGTGAAAGAGTCCTTGTCGAAACGCCCCGAGATCAGTGAGAGACGAGACCTGACTGCTCAGCACGATGCTGTCGCGCGCGAGAGGCGCTTCGTCGACGCGCACGCCGGCTGCTTCGAGCATCGCCTCCAGTTGCTCGCGCACCGCGTGATATGGTCGGGCAACCAGCGGCGCCTCGCCGTTGTTCGCCTCCAGCAGGCGGCGCGTCTCCTCTTCGCCCCAACGCGCGATCCAGCGCGCGATGAGCCATCGTGGGTGGGAGTACTCGAGGGCGAGTGCATCGAGCGGATCCGAGGGCGACGGTAGGCGCAGCGCGTCGCGCTCTCTATCTAATCGTCGCAGAACTGCATTTGCAAGCTTGCTCGCCCCCATGCCGTGCCGGCGCTTCGCGAGCTCCACCGTCTGCGCGATCGCCGCGTACGCGGGAACGCTTCCCATGTGCAACAGCTGGAATGCGCCGAGACGGAGCAGGTCGAGCAGATCCGCATCAAGTCGCGCGATACCGTTGCGCACGCGCTCGTTGAGAAACGCGTCCAGTCGAGAGCGACGGCGCAGCATTCCATAGACGAGCTCGCGCGTCCATCGGCGATCGCGGGCATCGAGGTGGTAGTCGTCTCCGACGCGCCGATCGAATGATGCGTCGAGCAGCTCGCCACTTCGGAGGTCGGCGCAAATTGCCGCTGCCGCAGCGCGTGCGTCAGTCACTCCACCCGGGGTTGCTAACTTTACCGGCGCGCCGCCGCCACCCGACGCCGCATCGGCGCCGCTGTCGTTCGCTCCGCCAATAGCCGGGCGGCTATCGTCCCACCTCCGAGTCATAGGCGGAAAGATAGTCGGAGATGGCACGCTCGGAATCATCCGCGTCCCAGATTCCGCGAATTGCCGCGATGCCGTGCACGCCGATCCGACGGAGCGGCGCGACGTGTTGCGGAACGATGCCGCCGATCGCGACGATCGGAATTCCGGAATACCTCACGAGCCGCTCGAGCAGCGCGGGTCCGCCTTCTCCAGGCACCTGGCGCGTCTCGACCACGTTGTTCGACGCGGATTCATGGGGCGCCAAGACGTCGCTCATCACACCCCAACTCGCTCCGGCCAAGCGCGCTGCGATTCCCTCCTCGAGCGAGTGAAGGCTCGCGCCAACCAACGGTGCCGACTGTGCGCCGCTGTTCCCGCTGCCCTCGAGCACGACCCGCAAGGCGTCGGTGACGTCAAGCGATCTCGCCGTGAGTTGCACGCCGCGCGCACACACGATGACCGCGATATCGACTCGGTCGTTGACGACGAGCCAAGCGCCGGTGCGCTCCTGCTCCTCGGCGAGCGTGAGCGCCATCTCGACGAATCGCCCCGACTCGTGCTGCGCCATCCGCGCTGCGCGCAGTTGAAGCGCTCCGCGCGGACCCAACGTGCGCATCACCAGACGGGCGTGCTCGATGAAGTTTGGCCGGCCGACGATCTCGTCGTTTGTGACGGCGTGGAGGACGGGTGGAGGAGTAACGACTGCCGGCGTCGGGGTTTGCACGCCTATGGCTACGAAGCTGGCGCGGGGGAGGTTTCGAAGCGGCTGCCGGCTGCGGCGCCGCGGCCGCGCGCCCATTCGTTAGGTGAAAGACGGCGCTTGCCCGCCGGTTGGACGACCGTCACGCGCGCCGCGCCCTCGCCGCAGGCGACGACCATGCCGTCCTCGTCGATCGACTGAATCTGTCCCGGCGGCATTGTCACTCCATGCGGCGCGAGGCGCGCCCCGAACACTTTCACCTCCGCGCCGCGAAGCATCGTCACCGCACCGGGCTTGGGGTCGAGCGAGCGAATCAATCGGCACACAGTCGAAGCCGGCGCGCTCCAATCGATCCATGTCGCACCGCGGTCGATCTTGCCGGCATATGTCGCGAGCTCGTCGTCCTGCAGCTGCTCGTGCGCTTCGCCCAATTCCATCACTGACAGCGCCTCGATAAGAGTGAGCGCGCCGAGCTCGGAGAGACGAAGTGAGAGCTCGCCGTACGTTTCGTCGTCGACGACCGGCGTACGCGATTGAAGGATGATCGGACCTGCATCGAGCGCTTGTACCATCCGCATGATCGTCACCCCCGTCTCGTCGAGACCGAGACGAATCGCGGCTTGAATTGGCGCCGCGCCGCGGAGCGCGGGGAGGAGAGAACCGTGAATGTTCACCGTGCCGCGACGTGGAATGTCGATCACCACCTGCGGCAGAATGTGGCCGTATGCAACGACGACCGAGAGATCCGGTTCGAGCTTCGACAGCTCGGCAAGAAACGCGTCGCCTCGCGGACGTTCCGGTTGAAGCACGGGAATTCCTTCGTCGACTGCGATCTGTTTGACGGGCGACGACTGCAGCAAGGATCGTGATCGGCCGACGGCTCGATCGGGCTGTGTCACGGCGCCGACGACATCGAAGCCTTCGCCGATCAGCGCACGCAAAGCGGGCGTCGCAAACTCGGGCGTGCCCCAAAAGAGCACGCGCATTGCTCAGAGCTCCTCGTCCCGGTGGTGGTGCGCCGCGACTTCGGCTGCCGTTAGGCGACGGATATTGCCCGGATACTTGTCCT
>DATEHJ010000527.1:0-18847 GCA_035279645.1 Gemmatimonadaceae bacterium | reverse complement strand
GGAGGAGCATCGAGCGCAGCAGTTCCCGATCGAGGTCCGGATTGGATTTTCCATTCCCTGATGTCGCGGTGTGCGTCGCAACCGCGACTTCGTTCTTCTTTTTCGTGGCCATTTTTTGTCGCCGATACGTAAATCCTGACTGTCATTCCGAGCGTAGCGAGGAATCTGCATTCGAAGTGCTGGAATTCCCAAGGTGCAGATCCCTCGTCGCTACGCTCCTCGGGATGACAAAACTCTAAACACCCGCGGCCTGGACCTGCTCCCAGGCGTGGTAGCTGGACCGCACGAGCGGACCCGATTCGACGTGACGGAAGCCCATCGCCATGCCCTCGTCGCGGAGCATACGGAACTCGTCAGGCGTGACGTAACGATCGAGCTTGATGTGCGAGTCCGACGGCCGAAGGTATTGACCCAGCGTGATGATGTCGACGTCGACCGCGCGAAGATCGCGCAGCACGGCGAGCACCTCTTCGTTCGTCTCACCCATGCCGAGAATGATCCCACTTTTTGTCGGCGTCTCGGGCGCGAGACGCTTCGCCGTGGCGAAGATGCGCATCACCCGCTCGTAGCGGCCGCCGGGCCGGCAGCGTTTGTACAAGCGCGGCACCGTTTCCGTGTTGTGATTGTAGATGTCCGGCGACGCGGCGAGCACAGTCTGAATCGATTCTTCCACCCCCTGAAAGTCCGGAACGAGCACTTCGACCGAGCAGTTCGGGACGCGTTGCCTGATCTGGCGAATCGTTTCGGCAAACGCCCAGGCCCCGAAGTCGGGGAGGTCGTCACGGTCCACGGAGGTAATCACCGCATGTTGCAGCCGCATTTCGGCGACGGCGAGCGCCACACGCTCGGGCTCGGCCGGGTCGAACTTGGGAGGTCTGCCGTGGGCGACCGCGCAGTATGCACAGTTCCGCGTGCAGACGTCTCCGAGGATCATGAACGTCGCGGTGCCATGCTCCCAGCACTCGCCGACGTTAGGGCAGTGTGCCTCCTCGCAAACCGTGTGCAGGTCGAGCTCCCGCATGAGGTGCTTGAGCCGAAGGTAGTTCGGCCCCCCAGGTGCACGGACCTTCAGCCAGCTCGGCTTGCGCTCGGGCAAAGGCTCTACGCGGTGACGCCCGATGATCTGATAAAGAGTTTCGCCCATTGTTTTCAGTGATGAGACAGGGCGCAAATGTCGCGACCGAAATCGGAAATCGTCGAGCAGCCAAAATCTATCCGTCGTCAAATCAGCACGGTAGAAGACGACGCTGACCGTAACCGTTCACAGGCGAACGCTAGGTTATGGGCCATCTCAGCCGAAGCGCTGAATGTCGAAGGCGGTCAGATCGACGGGGGGAGGGGTGCCTGCGAGAAGGGCGGCGACGCACTCGCCGGTGATGGGGGCAAGGAGGATTCCGTTCTTACCATGGCCGCAAGCATAGACCACGCTGGGCAGATCGGGATCGCGACCGAGCACGGGAAGGCCGTCGGGGGTTATCGGACGAAGACCCGCCCAGCTGCTGTGCGTCGTCGCACGCGCCAGGCTCGGGACGATCGTCGACGCGGCTGCGCGAAGACGATCGAGAGCGGATGAGGTGGTGCTGGAGTCGAACCCCACTCGTTCCAATGTGCTGCCGACGAGTGTGAAGTCTCCTCGCGGAACGAGGTACGCGTCTCGAGACGAGACTGCGTGAGCGAGCGGAGATCCCCGCAGCATGAGCATCTGTCCGCGGACCGGTTCGACGGGAATTGGCCGCGGCGCACCAGCAATGAGGGCGCTCCAAGCGCCGGCGGCGAGGACGACGCTCTGCCCATGCTGCGTGCGTCCGTCTTCCATCCGTATGGTGCACCCGTCGATTCCGGGTTCGATACCAGCGACGCGACCTTCGACGTGGTCGATGGACCACTCGCAACGAACCGCTTCCCGAAGCGCTTCCAACAGTCGCACGTTGTCGACATATCCGTCGTCTGAATAGAGACGTGCCTCCCGCGGAGCGATCGCCGGCTCGAGTGTAAGCAGCGCTGAGGTATCGAGACGTTCCGACAGCATATCTTCGGCTCTGTCGTCGGAATCGAGCTCGATGATGCCGAGTCGATTCAGGGTGACCTCGACCCCGGTTCGCTCGGCGAGCCAATGCAACCAAGTCGGATATCGATCGCGCGAGGCGCGCATGATCGAGCGAAATCCCGGGTCGGCTGAGCCGATTGATGGCGCAAGGAGGCCGGCTGAGGCCGCGGATGCAGCGCCAGGGACCGTTCGTCCCAACAGGCGACAGCGACCACCGGCGCGCGCGATCGCGATCGCGATGGAGAGTCCGACGACGCCGTCGCCGACGATAAGCACGTCAGCCATGGAGAGGGGGTAGCGCAAAGGGCCGTGGCGCGCGAGAATCGAAGTGAAACTCTTGCCAGCGGCGCGGCGTACGACCGCTCGGTGATTGTTGGCCTTTCAACGTTCGGGAGAGTCGCCGCATGCTCCGCACAATTTTCATGATCGGGCTGTTCGCCGTGCTCGGCTTGATCGCTCTACGCATCATCTTCGGAATTCTGCCCGGTATCATCGGGCTGTTCATTGGAATCGCGTTCTTCGCCCTGAAGATCGCGGTGTTCGGTTTGCTCATCTATCTCGTCATTCGTGTGTTCAGTCCTGATACGGCGCGTCGGCTGCGCGAGAAGTGGTCCGGGCCCGCCGTCTGAGGTAGTTGGCTGTCGTTCGTTGGTGGTTCCTGGAGAATATGAAAGCCGGCCGCGCACCGCGCAGGCCGGCTTTTTAGTATTTGCTGAACACGCGCTATCTGGATTCCGACAGCTTCTCGACGATCGCCCACGCCAGCAGCGGAACCATAATTTCGTGATGCCCCGTAATCTCGTAGCCCTTCCCGCTTTCGAGCGTCGGGCGCTGCACCACATTCATGCGCGGACGGTAGTGCCGCTGCATGTCGAGATCGCACGTGACGAAATTGCGTGGGCGACCGGCGTGCAAGTTACGCGCAATCGTCAGTGCCTTGAGGAACACCTCGGGCATGATGACGGTGCTGCCGAGGTTCAGGGCCACGCCGCCATCGTCCAGAGAGGAAAGCGAATGCGCCAGCCGTCGAAAATCACGATGGCTGGTGTCGCCGATCGCCGCGCCATTGGCCGCCGGGTGCTGATGAATGATCTCGGCGCCTAACGCGGCGTGCACCGTCACCGGCACGCCGAGCCGGTACGCGCCGAGGAGCACCGAGAGCTCGGGGTGCGCGAGACTGCCGGCGGTGTCGTCGGTGTCGAGGCGCCGCGCGAGCGACTCACCCATGCCGCGCCCTTCGCGCATGCCCTGAACGAACGCTTCGTTCATCTCTTGGCCTGTCTCGTCGGCCATGCCAAAGCTGCCGTCGCGCAAGCCGACGGCGACGTCCTCGGAGGTGCCGCCAAAGCGCGCAATTTCAAAGTCGTGAATCGAGGCCGATCCGTTCATCGCGACATGGGTGATGACGCGGCGACGCATCAGGTCGATGAGCAGCGGGGCCAGCCCGGTTTTTACGATGTGGCCGCCGAGCATAACGACGACGCCTCGCTCGCGGCGAGCCGCTCCAACGATCGCGTCGACGACGCGGAGGAGGTCCCGCGCAACGAGCACGTCGGGGAGCGCGGCGAGAAACGCCGCGAAGCTCAGATTATCGGTGGGCGGATGAGAGAACTCCTCGGCGCGAACCTTATTCGGACGACGCGCGACTGGGATGGTGCGGACACGCGAGAGATCCGCCTCACCAGAGTCGCCGGTCACGGCGGAGAGCCGGGCGCGCTGGGTTCCGTCGCGGGGGTTGGCGCGGCGCCTCGTTGATAGGAGGTCAGGTACAAGTTGAGCGATCCGAACGGCAGCTTCGATTTCATCTGAAGCATGATGCGATTCGCGTCGTCCGAGAGCCAGATTTCAGCGCGTCCGCCTTCCGAAAAAATGCCTTTCGTCTTGATGATCGGCTGCACGACAATCGCGTCGAACTCTCCGGCCGGCACGCGAATGTGCTCGCGCCGCAACACGCGAATGGTGACGGGATTCCGGTCTGGACGGAAGTAGCGATCGAATTCGTAGGTCTGACCAACCTCGAGCGGGATCGTGCGGACGAAATAAAGGAACGCGCCGTCATCGAGGGGCGCGGCAACCGTCGGCGCTTCCGGCTTGCCTTCTTCGGCGACAACCCCGCGCTCGGGTATGATCTCGAAGTGACGCTCGCGCTCGCGGCGACCTTCACTCAGCTCCTGCCAATGACGGAGTGACACAAGGTGGTTCACGTCGATCCAGCTCTCGAGCCGATCGTTCACCTTGAAGAACAAGGTGCCACCGTGGACGTGAAAGATCGTGTGCCAGGCGGCGAGGCCGCGGACAGTGTCGACGCCGGCAACCTCCATAGAGCCGCTGCCGACGTGGAGGAAGCCGAACTTCACGTCGTATTGGAGCCGTTCTCCCGTCGCGAAAGGCACGGCCGCCGGCGTCGTTTGCGCGACCACGGTCGGTCCCCCGGCTTGCGAGACGGCCTGCGCGCGAACGTTCACCGAGGGAAGCGCGAGTGCGACGGATGCGGCGATTCGAGCTGCGATCGAAAAGAACCGCGCCGAGCGATCAGCGTGCAGAGCTCGGGGCCGCCCTCGATGGAAGAGGGCGGCTCCGCCGCGTACGCCCAAAGCGGAATAGGTCAACGGCATCGGTCAAGGGATGAATGCGACTCGCGCGCGGGCGGAGATCGTAACGTGGTTCGAGTTCGACCGTTTCAATGCGGCGCGCGAACGGCGCGGTGCGCACGAGCAGATCTACATTCGCCGCCCATACCGTTCCCTGGACGATCGGCTCGTCACCCGCGTGACGAATGAGATCGCGCAGCAGCGTTATGCGGTATAAACGAAACGTGCCGAATGGATCGGACACGCCTGGCACCTTCATGAGCGGACGCAAAACAACGGGCGCAAAACGTCGGAGCCAGCGCACTGGCCGGGGCGAGGCGTGACCGTTCGGCGTCGCCGGGCGTTCGGCGACGACGAGATCGGCACCGCCCTCGAAGCGCTTGATCAACTCGGGCAAATGTTCCGGCTGGTCGGTGAAGTCAGCTTGCATGACGATCATCGCGTCGCGACGTGGATACCGCGTGCGCCGAGAGACCTCGCGGCAGAGGGCATCTACGGCGCGCGCATATCCAACGTGCTCGTCCGCACCCATGATCGTGAGCGGCAGCACGTCCGTGTACGACTGCAACGTGTCGGCGGTCGCGTCCGTGCTGCCGTCGTTGAAGACGAGGATCTCGTACTCGCGCGGATAGTCCTGAAAGACCTTGCGAATCCGCCACAGCAGCAGGCCGACAGTGGCCGCTTCGTCGTAAGCGGGAATGCAGATGTACAGCAACGCGCACCCTCGAAATAAATCGTACGTTGAGACCGAATCGTTCTTCGGCGGACAACACTTGGATACGCCGAAAGTTAGAGGCCACGCAAGTGCACGCGCCACTCGTTTCAGAACATTCGGCTCGATCGTCAAGCGTGGAGCGCAGCGCGTGCCGCGCCGAGCGCCGTCGAACCGAGCACAGGATTCATGTCCCGTCGTCCTCTCGTCCTCACAGTCTCGCTGGTTGCGACCGCGTCCTGCTCGCATGCGCCGCCGCCGCGAACCGCGACGGTTGTCCAGCAGGGAGCGCACGTCGATCCGGGCGTCGGAATCAATGCCGCCGATTTGCGTCGCGATCTATTCATCTTTGCCAGTGATTCGTTCCGCGGGCGCGAGACTGGAACTGCCGACGCGCAGCGCGCCGCCGCGTTCATCGCGCGCCGCGCGCAGCAGCTTGGCCTCGAGCCCGCGGGGGACAGTCTCTATTTGCAGCGTGTGCCGCTGGCGCGCCAAGTCCTCACGCCGGCGACGCGGATCGCCGTGGTAACGTCCAACGGGCGTCAACAAACTCTCCGCCTCGGTGCGGATGTCGTGCCGATGCTCGCCTTTGGCGAGGCGGGCGCCGAAACGAAGCGGAACGTCGAAGGCGAGATCATCTACGTCGGCTACGGCCCAACGGACGACGATGAGAGCGCGGCGCTCGCGCGGTTCGATCTCGCGGGAAAAGTGCTTGTCGCGATTCACGGCGCGCCGCCGAAAGTGAAGCCGGACGTCGCCAATAAGTTCGAATCGCGGCGCGCGCTCGGCGAGCGCATGGCGCGCCTGATGGCCCTGCATCCCGCTGCGATCGTGATGCTGATGGCTGGCGGCGCCGAGCAGCTGTACGAACAAACCGCCCCGCGCTTCCTGCGCAGCGTCGTGTTCGATCGAGGCACGGTCAGCCTGGACGACTCGTCCGCGGACTCGTTGCGCACGCTCCCGACGATGTTGCTTGGCGTCGCGCGCCGCGGCTCCTGGCTGCTGCCGGCACGCTGGCCTAACGACGCAGCACCACAGGCGCTTGGACGCGAGCTGCACGTGCACATCGACGTCGAGCGACAGCCATTCACGGGATACAACGTCGCGGCGGTGCTACGCGGCAGCGATCCACGGCTGAACAAGACGTACCTCGCATTTGGCGCGCACTACGACCATCTCGGGGTGATCGCGCCGCCGCGCAGCGGGCGCCGTAGGTCGAGGTCCGATTCGATCGCGAATGGCGCCAACGATGACGGTTCGGGGAGCATGGCGTTGCTGGCCGTCGCGCGAGATATGTCATATCTGAGGCCGAGACGATCGGTGCTCTTCGTCTGGCATATTGGCGAGGAGAAGGGATTGCTCGGCTCTTCCTATTTCACCGCGCATCCGACCGTGCCGATCGACTCGATCGTGGCGGAGTTCAACGCCGACGCAATTGCCGGTAGTAGCGACGCCGTGTCACTCATCGGTCCGCGCGCAGCGCCTAACTATTTGAGCTGGCGCGTGGGTATCATCGTCGACTCGGCGAATCGCGCGCTACCGACGCCACTCAAGATCGATAGACAATGGGATGACCCCGACGATCCGGATGATGCGTTTGCGCGCGGTGACCACATCAACTACGCCCGCAGGGGCATCCCTGTCATCTTCTTCTCGTCGCCGCGAAACGCCGAGTATCACTCGGTGAGCGACGAGGCGGACAAGATCGACTACGACAAACTGGCGCACATCGCGCAGTTGATGTCGGAGTCAGGGTTTGCGGTCGCTAATCGGTCGAGCCGACCGACCAGCGAAGTGCTGACGCAGTCGATTGGCAGTCGTCAGCCCTGAGTGCCAGAGATATTGCCTTTCCGCGCTTCGCTCCGTCCGCGGTATGACACCTGCCTCGTGACGCGGAGCCCACGCGCGCTCCGCTTGGTACTCGTGCACAGCCTTCGGGGTATAAACGCACGGAGGTCACCATGATTCTCGCGAATACGAGACAGCATCTCACGCGTAACGACGCGCAATTGGCGATGCGCATCCTCGCGAGCGGATCGGATTCGGAGCTCGCCGAACTGGAAGCTCGGCTCGCGGGCGATGGATTCGACGCGATCCTCGACGATCCGAGGCTCCCGCTGGCGCTGTTGCGGTCAGCCACGGGCGCGCACGCATCGCTGCCGCTCTTCGCGTACGTGATGGTTCGGCACACGCTCCGACGGCTCGGTGAGAGCGACCGGATTCTTGCCGACTATCTCGCGTCGATCGTCGTGCACTTTGGCATTCGCGATCGCTCAACAAGGCTCGGCGAGAGCGACGATCGGATCTACGCCGCGCTCACCGATCTCTATCACGACGTCAATGATCCAGACGCGCGACGCAGCCTGCTCGTGCGCGCGCATCTCGGCAACTACGCGCTCTGGCTGAGCGGGATCTTTCCCGATTACGTCGAGCAGCGGCGATGGAATCGTGGCGGCCCAGATCTCGGCTACTTCGAGGAGATGGGACGGCGCGGCTTTCAGCTGGCCGCCGAGCATCGCCTTGCCGAGGAGCACGGACTCGCGCCGCTCTACGCGGCCGCGGCTCACCGATTCGGACTATTGCGGCTCGCTCTCAACTCGCTCAGCGATTGGCTGTTCTTCCCCAACGTGCACACGCCCGAGCGTCTGATGCGCCAGGTGGCGGACGAGACGAGGTGGAAGCTGGCGTCTTAGCGTTGTGCGTGGAGCGTTTGCGTGCAGCGTCAACGCGAAAGCGCGTGTGCAAAGGCTTGGAACAGATTTCGATCCCACGGTTCCGGAGTGTCCATCAGCTCCTCTGGATGCCATTGGACCGCGAGCATCCACCATTCGGCGTCGACCGATTCGGCACCTTCGATGATGCCGTCAGACGCGCGCGCAGTGACACGAAGATCTTTCGAAACGCGCGCCACCGCCTGGTGATGAGATGAATTTGTCGTCAGACAATCGGCGCCGAGTGCGCGTGCGAGCCGAGAGCTCGGATCGACGCTCACCTCGTGCACCCGGGCGTCGCGATCACCGCCAGGACCGTGATTGAGAGCGTTAGGACACTGGCTGGGAATGTCTTGCACGAGCGAACCGCCGAGGGCGACGTTGGCGACCTGAATGCCGCGACAGATGGCGAGTGTCGGCAAGCGACGTCGACGAGCTTCGATGATGAGCGCGATCTCGCATTCGTCGCGAGCTTCGTGCGCCTCGACGGAGGGGTGCGGAGCCTCACCGTAACGCGATGGGGCGACGTCCTCGCCACCAGTAACGACCAGTCCCGCGACGCCATCGAGGACTGTCGAAGCCGCGGAGGCCGCGAGGGGCGGAACAACGAGCGGTACGAGACCGGCGCGCGCGAGTGCGTCGGTATACGCGCGATTGACCCGAACACGTTGCGCGCCACGAATGATTTCCGTCGTACCAGTGACGGCAACCAAAGCCGGCTTCACGTTATGAACGTCGCTCGGAATGCGCGGATTTCTTGTTTGTCTGGGATGCCATTGCACATCGCTGAATCCGCGGGGTAAACGAGTTGCGTTGATGCAGCGCGCTTCACTATCCTAAGCCCGCACCGCCAGCGAGGCCACCGACGTGTTCGAGAATTTGCGCAAGTCGCTCGACGATCTGCTGTCACGCGCCACGCCTCCCGAGGAGCGGCGACAGATCGTCTCGCGCATGCGGGACACCCTCGTCCAGGCGAAGATGGGACTTCAAGATCTCCGGGACGCGCTGGAGAAATCTCGGCGTCGGCTGGAGCTCGAGAAGCGGGAGCTCGAGACGGTACAGCGCCGGAGGAAGCTTGCCGAGCAGGTCAGCGACGCCGAAACGGTGCGCATTGCCACTCAATACGAACAGTTGCATCTGGAGCGGGTACAGGTGCTCGGCCGCAAGCTCGAGGCGCAGGAGAGCGAGCTCCTGCTCGCCGAACGTGACGTGGAGCAGATGATGACCGAACTGCGAAACGCGGCAGGTGGAATCTCCTCGGGCGCCGATCGCGGAAACGCCGCCGCGATGAACGCGGCTATGGACGAAGTGGATTCCGCGCTCGGGGAGGGAAAGACCGAGTCACTGCGCGAGGAGATCGATGGGCTCTCGCGCTCGCGCAGTCGCGCGGACCACGAGGCCGACGCGGCGCGAAAGCTCGAAGAGCTCAAGCGTCGCATGGGCAAGTAGTCTCTCGGAGCGAATGTGCGTCGGGCACGCCTCGCGCTGATCAGGGGCGTTGCGTCGCTTCTCGCGACGCTGCCGGGCATTCTCAGCGCGCAGGATAGCGCGCGCGTGAGCCAGGCTGCCATACCGGGCGCCACCGCCCGACGCGCCGTGGCGTGCACCGGCCAGCGCGTGAGCGACATCGTCATTCACTCCTTTGCGCCGACGATCGCCGCGCTGGGTAGCGTGCCGGTGCTCGCTGACATCGTGCGGTCCGTTCACGCGACGACGCGACCAGACCTGATCCGCCGCTATCTGTTGATGGCACAGGGAGACGTCTGCACGGAGCTCAGGCGAACCGAGTCGGAGCGTATTCTGCGCGCGCAACCATTCCTCGCCGACGCGTCCGTGCAAGCGTTTCCTACCGACAGTGGAAACGTCGATCTGGAAGTGCGAACGATCGACGAAACGTCGGCGATCATCGGCGGTGCGCTGACGTCGGCGAGCCCGTTTCTCACATCCGCGCGGGTGGGCAGCTCCAACCTGGCGGGTGGGGGCATCTATCTGGTCGGGAACTGGCGCCATGATCCGCATTTTCGCGATGGATTCGGCGTGAAGTTCACCGACTATCAGCTGGGTGCGCTGCCGTACATCCTCGGCGTCGACGCACAGCAGGATCCACTCGGGAATCACCTGGCGATCGCGTCGGCGCATCCGTTCCTGACAGATCTCCAGTGGCTCGCGTGGAGCGCTCGCCTCGGCACGACAGACGACTACGTGTTCTTCGCGCCTAACGAGCACGAGCGCCATACGATCGACTCGCGGCGGCGCTACTTCGACGTCGGGGGGCTCCTTCGCGTCGGCCCGCCCGGACGCTTGAGCCTGTTCGGCGCGTCCGTCTCGGGCGAGCAGGAGGATCCGGGGACGACGCCAATTCTCATAACGCCTGCCGGGCCGTTCGTCGACACGACGTCAGCGTTCCTGAACCGATACGATCACCATCGCATCGCCCGCGTCAACGCCTTGTGGGGAATTCGCGACATCGGCTTCGTGCGCGTGCGAGGCTTCGATGCGCTCACGGCGACTCAGGACATTCCCATCGGATTTCAGCTCGGGACACAGTTCGGGCGTAGCGTGCGAGCGATCGGCGCGCGCGACGACGACATTTTCACGTCCGGCAACCTGTACATCGGCATGGCGAACGAGAGGATGGCGGCACGCGTGCAGTTGTTGGGCGAGGGCCGCCGCAGCAACGACCTGAACGGTTGGGACGGAGTAGTGACCAGCGGCCGCGCGGCGCAGTACGTCAAGCTCGGAGATGATCAGACGGCCATCGCCTCGATGGAATGGAGCAGCGGCTGGCGCATGCGCATTCCGTTCGCATTGACGTTAGGCGAGGAGCCGGGCGGCGTGCGCGGCTATGACAACGCGACGGCGCCCGGGGGACAACGCGCGATCGCTCGCCTGGAGGATCGCATTGTGCTCGGCCGTCCACTCGGGCTCGGAGATGCTGGTATCGGGTTCTTCGCGGACGCGGGACGACTCTGGGCCGGTGACATTCCCTTCGGCCAGTCGACGCCAGTGCGCGCATCCGTCGGATTCAGTGTTCTCGGAAGCGTCCCGGCGCGTTCGGCGCGATTGTGGCGTCTCGACATTGCGCTGCCGTTGAATCCGGCGGGCCCACGACGCCTCGAGTTTCGTATCGTGAGCAGCGACCGGACGACCTTCTTCTGGCGAGAGCCCGACGACGTGTTGATCGCGCGGGAGAAGACCGTGCCGTCGTCGATCTTTAACTGGCCATGAGAGGGGCGAGGGGCGAGGGGCTAGGGCCTAGGGGCTAGAGCCGCTAGGCAGGCAGCGTCGCTTCGCTCCCGTCCGAGCCTCCCATCATCTTGCGAATGGGGATCACGAGGGCGGCGATGACAGCGGCGGCGATGAAGAGCGACCAAGCCGTCCGTTGAAAGAGCAGGGGCATCTCGGCGAGCTTGTTCGGATCCACATTGCCGCCGACAATGCCGGCGATGAGGTTGCCTAACGCTGACGCCATGAACCAGATGCCCATCATCTGTCCGACGAACTTGCGTGGCGCGAGCTTCGTCATGGAACTGAGACCAACGGGACTCAAGGTCAGCTCGCCGAAGGTCTGGAAGAGATAGCTGATCGTCAGCCACCACATCGAGACACGCGTGCCGGGTCCACCGGCGATGACGCGGTTCGAGGCGATGAGCATGATCCAGAAGCCCAGCCCCGCGGCGAAAAGCCCGAACGCGAACTTTGCGGGGCTCGACGGGTTGCGGTTGCGCTTGCCGAGGGCGAGCCAGAGGAGGCCAAATACCGGTGCGAGTAGTATGACGAAGACAGAGTTCGCCGCCTGCATCCACGTCGTCGGCGATTCCCAGCCGAAGATACGTCGATCGGTAAAGTCGCGCGCGAAAAGATTGAGCGATGTCGGCGCTTGCTCGAACGCGCTCCAGAAGATTGTCGCGAAGAGAAACAGAACGATGATGACGACGACGCGCTTCTTCTCGTTGCCGTTCAGACCGGCGAAGAAGAAGAGATACGCGAAGTACAGCAGAGCGAGGCTCAAAATGACCGCCGTCATGTTCTGCGCGACAGCGACGGCGTTGATCGAGAACACGCCCGTCATCGCGAGCAGAACGACGAGGGCAATCACGGCCAACAACCCATAGGACAAGTTGCGAACGAATCGTTGCTCGTCACGCGTTCCGTTGGGTTGGACACCGATCGGTCCGAGGGTCTTCGGAGCAAGGGCGCGGAATGTTATGAGCCCGAGGAGCATGCCGACGCCGGCAGCGCCAAAGCCCCAGTGCCAGCCAACGAGCTCGCCTAACGCGCCAGTCACCAGTGGAGCGAGAAAGGCTCCCAGATTGATGCCCGTGTAGAATATCGAAAAGCCCGCGTCGCGGCGCGCGCCACCTTCGGGATAAAGATCGCCAACGATCGCCGAGATGTTCGGTTTGAGCAGCCCCGTTCCGATCACGATGAGGATGAGGCCGAGAAAAAACACGCGATGTGCGAAGACCGCGGAGAGGCCGATCGAGAGGTGGCCTAACGCGATGAAGATGCCGCCATACCAAATGGACCGGCGAAGACCGAGCCACCGGTCGGCGATCCAGCCGCCGGGCAGCGACGACAGGTACACCGACGAAGCGTAGATGCCTACGATGGAACTGGCGGTCGCGCGGTTGTAACCGAAACCACCCTGTGCGAGGGCGGCAGTCATGAAAAGCACGAGAAGCGGTCGAATCCCGTAGTACGAGAAGCGCTCCCACATCTCGGTGAAGAACAGCGTCGCCAACCCGCGCGGCTGCCCAAAGAAGCGGCGGTCCTGGGTGTAGGGAGTGAGATCGTTAGGTGGCAGGTCTACCGTGACCGCGCCGGCCTGCGGTTGGTCGAAGACGGGCTGGTTGATCGCCATGATCGCTCTCTGATGGGGTGTGTTTATGCGCGCGCGTCGACTGCGATGACCGGCAGATACCGCTCAGGAGGCTTGGTACCACCGGACCGCTGCTGTTGCTCCCAACTCACGGTCGTCGGGGGTTGCTTGATACATGCCGCCCAGTGCTCGGGCGCCTTTTCCTCGAGCGGAGGAACAATCGCGGCGCAGGCGGCGTCTTTCTGAGGATGGGTGCAGCGCGGATGAAACACGCAGCCAGACGGAGGATTCGCGGGGGACGGGACGTCGCCCGTGAGCACGATGCGAGACTTCTTGACCTCTGGGTCCGGTACCGGCACGGCCGAGAGCAATGCCTGGGTATACGGCATGAGCGGCTCCCGGTACAGGTCGTCGGCTGGGGCGAGCTCGACGATCTTGCCGAGATACATCACCGCCACCCGATCGGCGATGTGTTCGACAACGGAGAGGTCGTGGGCGATGAAGAGATATGACAACCCCCGATCGCGCTGCAGATCCTGGAGAAGGTTTACTACCTGCGCCTGGACCGACACATCGAGAGCCGAGACGGGCTCGTCGCACACGATGAAGCTCGGCTCCACGGAAAGCGCGCGGGCAATGCCGACGCGCTGGCGTTGACCGCCCGAGAATTCGTGCGGGTAGCGCGACGCGTACTCGGCGCGCAGGCCAACTTCGTCGAGCAGCTCGCGGACGCGTTTGTCGGCAGCTGCGCCCTCGGCCAGGTGATGTATCGTTAGGCCTTCGCGGACGATCGCGCCGATCGTCATGCGCGGGTTGAGTGAGGAGAACGGATCCTGGAAGATGATCTGCATCTTCCGGCGCAGGCGGCGCATCGACGCGGCGTCGAGCGCGAGCACGTCCTGGCCTTCGAATCGAACGGAGCCGGACGTCGGCTCGAGGAGACGCAGAATGACGCGTCCGGTGGTGGTCTTCCCGCAGCCCGACTCGCCGACGAGCCCCAGTGTCTCGCCGGCGCGCACTTCGAAGGACACGCCGTCCACGGCGCGAACCGGATTCTGGTTGCGCCCGAACAGCCCGCCGCCGACGGGGAAATACTTTTTCAGGTTCGAGACGGTGAGGAGCGGCTCCTTACCCGGCGACTGTGCGGTGTTCGGCATCAGGACCGTCCGGAGCGTTGCGGCTGCTGCATAACGAACGGCTCGTGCGGATGCTCGCGGCGCGCGGGCTCCTCTGCTAAATGGCAGCGCGACACATGCGCGCTGCCAATCTGATAGAGCGGCGGGTGATCCACCGTGCACCGCTCCCACGCGTACGGGCACCGGTCGTGAAATCGGCAGCCGCTCGGCCAACGCGTGGGTGGCGGCACCGTGCCGGGAATGGTGCGCAGACGCTCGCGCGCCTGGCCGAGCCGAGGCATCGCGGCGAGCAGGCCCTCGGTGTACGGATGATGAGGCTCGGCGAATAGCGCTTTCACCGGCGCTTCCTCGACGATCTCGCCACCGTACATAACGATGACGCGTGAGACGGTCTCGGCGACGACGCCGAGGTCGTGCGTGATCAAGAGAATCGACGTCTGGTAGCGGCTCTGGAGTTGCTGCAGCAGCTCGATGATCTGCGCCTGAATGGTGACGTCGAGAGCGGTCGTCGGCTCGTCGGCGATGACGAGCGCGGGATTCATGACGAGCGCCATCGCGATCACGACGCGCTGCCGCATGCCGCCGGAGAGTTGGTGCGGGTATTCCCGGGCCCGCTCTGCGGGCCCGGGAATGCCTACTATTTGAAGCATCTCGACCGCGCGATCCCATGCTTCACGACGCGACGCTTTCCCGTGGATGCGGACGACCTCCGCGATCTGTTCGCCGATGGTGAAGACCGGATTGAGCGCCGTCATCGGCTCCTGAAACACCATCGCGATGCGCGCACCGCGCACGGCGCGGAGACCCTTTTCGTCGAGGGTCGCAAGGTCCCGTCCCTCGAAGAGAATGCGGCTCCCTTCTTCGATGCGCCCGGGCGGCCTAACGAGACGCAGCACGGAGAGCGCGGTGACGGACTTGCCACACCCCGATTCGCCGACGAGCCCAATTGTTTCGCCCGCTCCGATCGAGAACGTGACGCCGTCCACGGCGCGCGAGACCGTGCCATCGCCGTAGAAGAACGTGCGCAAGTTCTCGATCTGGAGCAGAGGATCAGCCATGCGAGACCGGTGAGCGTTCGTCAACGGGCGTTGCCGCCCGCAAGCTGGTGCGGATCGAGCGCATCGCGCAAGGCGGCACCGAACGTGTTGAAGGCGACCACGGTGACGATGATTGCCAGGCCCGGAAAGAGCGCGATCCACCACGTCGCCTGAAATGCGTCGCTGCCATCGAAGAAGATCGAGCCCCAACTCGCCGTCGGCGCTCGAGCGCCGATGCCGAGGTACGAGAGACCCGCCTCGAGTATGATGACGTTGCCGACGCCAAGCGTCGCGGCGACGAGTACGGGCGTCAGCACATTCGGCAAGATGTGCCGCCAGATGATGCGCGGTCCCGGCGTGCCGAGCGCTCGCGCCGCCACCACATATTCGCGCTTCATCACCGACAGAACCTCGGCGCGCACCAGCCGCGATACTTCGAACCATCCGGTGAGGCCGATGACGAGGATCAGCGAGATCAAGGGCACGGGACTCCAGAGTGCGAGCACGGCGACGAGCAGGAGCACGCGCGGTATCGCGAGGCACGCGTCGAGGAGCCGCATCATGATCGCGTCGGCGCGGCCGCCCAGGTATCCCGCGACGAGGCCATACGCCGTGCCAACCGTCGCCGCAAGCAGCACGGCGAGCATCGCGACCGAAAGCGAAATCCGCGCGCCGAACAACATGCGGCTCAGGAGATCGCGGCTGTACTGATCGGTGCCAAGGGGATGGGCGACCGACGGTGCTTGGTTCTTGAGCGCGACGATATCGAGCTGCTCGTTCGGCGAATACGGCGCGAGCACGGGCGCGAGGAGCGCCACGAGACACAAGAGCGCGATCAGTGCCAACGACCACCAGAGCGCGCTCGTTATGCGCGCGCGGCGCAGCGGCGCGTCGAGAACGAGCGGCATCGTCGTCACCGACGACGCCACGCTCGACGCGGCGAGTCGCTCAGCGGGTGCGGAGACGGGGATCGGCGGCCGCATAGAGCAGATCGGCGAGCAGGCTTCCCAAAGTCACCATGATCCCGCCGACGATGACGCTTCCGGTGACGAGATCGTAGTCGCGCGACGCGATCGCGTTAGCGGCGACGTAGCCCATCCCCGGCCACGCGAACACCTTCTCGATAAAAAAGGCGCCGCCGACGAGCGTCGGGAGGGAGAGTCCGAGCAGTGTGATTACCGGAAGCAGTGCGTTGCGAAGCGCGTGTTTCAGAATGACGGCCCGCTCGCCGAGGCCCTTCGCGCGAGCCGTGCGCACGAAATCCTGCGGCAATATCTCGAGAAGCGTGTCGCGCTGGTAACGAGCAATTCCGGCCGCGGACAGCAGCGCGAGGGTGAGCGACGGTAGCACGAGGTGCGCCGCAATGTCCCGGATTCGTCCGCCTAACGACATGTAATCGTGCACGACCTGGTCGATCATGCCGCCGGCTGGAAAGATCGGGAGCCAGTAGCCGAGCGCGAGGAGCGCCATCAGAGCCAGCCAGAAATCCGGAATCGAGTAAAAGAGGAGGAGGACGCCAGAGAGCGATCGGTCGAACCAGCTGCCTCGGCGAACGGCCTGCACCGCACCGACGACGATTCCGATCGTGAAAGACAGCAGGAGGGCGACACTCATCAGGAGGAGCGTTCGCGGCAACACGTCGGCGATGACCTCGCCGACATTGCGGTGCATCGATTGGGAGTAGCCGAGCCGTCCCCGCGCGACGTTTGCGACGAAGAGCGCGAACTGCTCGAGCACCGGCTTGTTGTAACCGTACTGCGCGCGCAGCTGGTCGCGCGCCGTCGCGCTCATGTTGATGTCACCGACGAACGAGAAGGGATCGCCGGGCGCGAGACGGATGAGGAAGAAGCTGATCGTCGTTACCAGCAGGACGACGATCACCGATTGTGCAAGACGGGTTACGAGATAGCGCCGCACTCAACGCCGACTCATGGCGTCGCTCCGGCAACGCCGATGCGGTCGCGGTCGATCCGCTCGTTAGGTGGTATCGTCCAGTCCGCGAGCGTGAACGACCAGCCATCCGGGCGAAGACTCATCGGATGAATTCGGCGTTGAATTCCGGCGATGGTCGGAACATCGTACAGCCACACGGCGGGTGCGTCGTCGATCTGGAGCTGAAACGCACGTCGCATGAGCGCGCGTTGTTGAGACTTGTCCGATGTTGCGACCGCGCTGTCGACCAACGCGTCGTATGTCGCGTTCGTGTAACCCGTCCAGTTCTGACCGGCTGGCGGGATTCCGGCGGAGCCCCACTGCTGCTTGTATCCGCTCGGACTCGGATCGGTCGACTCCCCGATGAGCATTGCGTCGAACGTGCGCTTGTTCATTCGCTCGCCAAACGCGTTCATTTGCAATTGATCGAGATCCACTTGAATGCCGACGCGTCGCAGCTGTTCCTGAATCAGCACAGCGTACGCGACGCGCGGACGACTCGAGGTCGGAGCCGAAAGTGTGAAGCGCAGCGGGAGACGGTTCCTTTCTCGCACGGCACCGGGCGACGGCTCGCGCCACCCCGCGGAATCGAGCAACGCTTTCGCGGCATTCACATCGTAGGGCAGCAGTCGCAGAGTCGTGTCGGCGAAAGAAATGCTCCGCGGAAACGGCCCGTATGAAATTCGGCCCACCGAACCGAACACGTTCTGAAGCATCGCACGTCGATCGAGCGCCATCGAGATCGCTCGGCGCACCCTCACATCGCCGAAAATCGGATGCGGACGAGCTGCGTTCTTATTATCGACGAGATTGAAGCCGAGCCACGCGTATTGCAGGTTCGGGTAAGGAACCGAGCGATCGGCCTTGCTGCTGTCGACGAGCTTGACTTGATCGGGGGGCACGAACTCGAGGAAGTCTCCCTGGCCGCCGAGTAGCTGCGCGAGCGCGGCCCCCGCATCCGGAACGACGCTCCACACCACACGATCGAGCTTCGCGCGGCCGCGGT
The DNA here is from genome assembly GCA_035279645.1 of Gemmatimonadaceae bacterium. GTDB lineage: Bacteria > Gemmatimonadota > Gemmatimonadetes > Gemmatimonadales > Gemmatimonadaceae > AG2. The sequence goes on along the minus strand of DATEHJ010000527.1, from coordinate 853 downwards.
AGTTTCCCGTGTCGGCGACGAGCTCGAGTCGTCGCCCGGCGTCCCAGCGCGCCAATCGGAATCTGCCGCTGCCGATGCCCTTTCGCGTGACATCGGATGTGCGGAGCTGATCAGACGGTATCTCCTTGAGAACGTGCTCGGGGAGGATGTAGACCTGATAGACGAAATCGTAGAACGCCTCGGGTCGCTTCGGCTTGAACCACACTACTGCGGTCAACGAATCCCGGACGGAAACCGAGTCGATCGTAGAGATCTCGGGAGAGACCGATGAGCCTACCTTCGGATCGGTGAAGAGTCGGTAGCTGAATCGAACGTCGCTCGCGCGCACGGGTTGGCCATCATGCCAGCGCGCCCGTGGGTTGATGTGGAATGCAACCGAGAGCGAATCGTGCGCCCACTCCCATCGGTCGGCGAGACGGGGCGTGAACCCTTTGTCGCCGATCGTATTCAGGCTATCGCTGATGTCGGCGAGGCGGTCGTAGAGCTGATCGCGAACGGCGATACCGACTTGCTCGAACACATGCGGGGGGAAAATCGTGGCCGCGTCAGCGGGGACACTGATCACCATCGTGCCGCCCGTCAAAGCTCCCGAAGCGGGACCTTCGCGTCCGCCGCAACCGACCAGGGTGCCGCACACCACAAGTGTCAGGAATCTCGTGCGCATGAGCAGGGAGGGGTGGGTTTGTGCGCCAGGAGGGAGGGCGCGTGAAGGGGATGGAGCTACTGTCACCGCCGCCAGGTCCAACCATCGTCAAGATAGTGCGCCTGCAGGGCGTTCGCGCGCTCGAGGAGCGGCGCGTCGACTTCGATCATTTCTGCGTCCGAATCCTCCTCCGCGCGAATGGCAGCGAGG
>DATEHJ010000526.1:0-3082 GCA_035279645.1 Gemmatimonadaceae bacterium | reverse complement strand
CCGCGCACGATCTGGATCGACGGCGGCAATTCCATCGTGTGCCGCGCCATGATCGCTATGGCGTTAGGTCCCGTGAATGGGACCTCCCCCACGAGCATCTCGTACAGCACGCAGGCGAGACTATATAAGTCGCTGCGACCGTCGATGTTCTCCCCGCTGAACTGCTCGGGGCTCATGTACGCCGCGGTTCCCACCGAGATCCCGGTCTGCGTCAGCTTCTGGCCGCCAGCCTCCTGAATCACACGGGCGATTCCGAAGTCGGCGACAACGGCGTGGCCGCCGTGCAACAGGATGTTCTCGGGCTTGATGTCGCGATGCACGACACCGAACGAGTGCGCATACGACAGTGCGTCAGCCACCTCGCACGCGATGCTGATCGCATCCTCGATAGGCAGCTGCGTTTCGCGTTTCACTCGTCCCCGCAGCGACTCGCCTTCGACGAAGGGCATCACGTAGTAGAGCAGCCCGTTCGCCTCACCGGAGTCGAACACCGGGAGGATGTGCGGATGACTAAGTCGTGCTGCGATTTGGATTTCGCGCTTGAACCGATCGCTGTCCATCGACGACGACAGCTCGGGGCTCAGCACTTTCACGGCGACACGACGGCCGTGCTTTAAATCTTCGGCGAGGAATACCGTGGCCATCCCGCCGCGTCCGACTTCGGAGTCGACGGCGTAATGTTCACGGAGTGCTTCGCGCAGCTCTTCTAGAATTTGCCCCGCCACAGTCGCGACACCCTGAGCGCAGAAAGGTTAACGCGCTCTAACGTACAGGTGTTTGAGAAAGGCGCCAGTGTGACAGGCGTCGCGTTACGGACGAAAACATCCGTCTAGGACATGACGTCGGCGCCATGTCCTTGTCGCATTCGCCCGCGATCCTCCGGTGGTTCGCTACGCTCGGGGTTCCGCGCGCTCGAAGATCGACGTCAGCTCACTCTCCGGGAGGGCAGGCCAATCCTCCGGATAGTTCCTGACGTAGCGCGACTCGGCGCCATTGAAGAAACGGAGCGTTGATTCGCGCGGATCGAGACCCAATCGGACTCGGCACACCGCGCGGACGACCCATCGTTGATCGTCAATTGTTACCACTCGCAGCGACCCTGGCTTCATGTGCACTCCCAATGCAGTGCGGCATGCGAAGGCAAGGTTCATGCGCGCCGCGCATGCACTGCGAGAGCACGCCTGCCTACAGCGAAAGCGTTGCGCGACAACGAGAAATCGCACCTTTTGCGAGCCGCGACTTGTCGCGCACTCGCCACACGCCCCTAGCGTCGGCTCGACACAGTGACATTCGCTTTTGGTGCCCGGATGCCGAGCGAATCCGGTGGTGGAAGGCGATGTGTCCGCGACCACTCGCGTCGTGCTCGAGTGAAGCGATCGATGCGATCGATCCAGAGCTGAGTCGCCTTGTCGTAGCGATTGAGGACGTTCCCTGCCCAATACGGCTTGTTCTCACGACCCCACGCGCGCTCGTAGAGCTCGCGCCCGAGGACGTAGCCGTCCCGCAGGTCCTGCGTGCGTCCGTTCATTCCGGCTATGTCGGAGAGCTCGCGTCCCGCTTCGGTTCGACCGTCGCGGCTGGTGTCCGCCGCAGCCGCCCGCGCATACATGGCCGAGATCTCGTCCGTGAACTGGAATTTCATCCCAATGAAGTCGATCCGTCGGGCTCCGAGCTCCATAGCCTCCAATGCATCAAGTTCGCGAAGGTTCGCCTGAGCGCGACGCGCGTTCGCGACATTCACCATCGCGGACTCGGCGAGGAGCCGCACGTCGTGCAACGCGGGGCGAATGCGGTCAGCTGTTAGAGCTCCTTCATCGGTATAGGGATCGAGCCAGTAGAGAAAATCGTTCGCGTCCCCGACGCCTTGACGCTGCAATAGCGTGTGCGCGGCGATGAGCTGGCGCTGGGCCGCGTCGATGGCGCCCGTGGTGTCGCCGTGAAAGACGTGTCCGAAGCTGTGCTGGAAGTCGTCGATGCTGCTCTCCCCAGGTTGCCAGCTCGCCGCGGCACCGAAGAGAATCGCGTACCAGGTCTGGTTGAACAAAGCCTCACCATCGTCGTCCCAGGTGGTGTTCAGCGCGCCGGTAGCACCGAGTCGCTGCCCGTCGCGGATGAATCCTTGGATGTTGGCAAGCGCGTTCGCGAAGTTGGGCCACACGCGATTCCAGTTGTTGACGCCCGGCGCGACCCAGGTCTCGAGGCCGGCATCGGTGAACGGCGTGATCAGGCGATCGAACTTGGGCGCCGGGTCGTACTCCCACGCGACGGCGATCATGTCCTTCGGGAGCGTTTTCACGAGATCGGGACTGTTTTGCGCGATGTCGCCCCAGAAGAGGAAGCGCTTGCCCGTCGGTCGTAGCACCTGCTCGATCTGCTGAAGGAATCCGAGGTAGACCGCGCCGAGGCCTTTGGCTTTGACGCTGTCCATGGTCTGGCCGCGACCGAGCTCGAAGGTCTCGTCAGCGCCGAGGTGGATGAAGTGGCTCGGGAAGAGGCTGTCAATCTCGGCGAACATTTGCTGGATCAGCTGCATCGATCCCGGCTGCCCCGGCGCGAGGACGTGTCCGTGCGGCGTCTCGGCGAGTGGCGAATAGATCTCGTACTTGAGCAAATGATGAAGGTGCCCGAACGCCTCCTGCTCGGGAATCACATCTATATGGTATGGCTTGGCGTAGGCGATGAGCGCGCGGACATCAGCGACCGACATCGCGCCTCCCGGCGGCGCGGCGAGCGGATTGTTGCCGTAGGTGAGCGTTTGCTCGTAGTAGGGTGAGTAGACGTTGATCTTGTAGGCGGCGAGGGTGCGGATCTGCTTTTTCTGGAACTCGAGGGTGGGGACGGGTCCGCGGGAGAGGTCGTCGTGGAGTCCGCGGTAGCGCATCGCGGGCCAGTCGCGGATGCGGACGCGATTGAGCTTCGCCGAGGGTCCGTTGCCTTCGACGAGTTGCTTGACTGTTTGCGCTCCGTTGAAGACGCCGGCGCTCGTGGCTCCGATGACCGTTAGGTGCGGGCCGTCGCTGACGATGACGTAGCCTTCGTCGCCGGCGGGGCCGGTGAGTGCCAGGTTCTCCGCGGCGAGCAG
>DATEHJ010000525.1:0-3495 GCA_035279645.1 Gemmatimonadaceae bacterium | reverse complement strand
GAAAGTGCTCGTGGTCGTGTCGTTGATCGGCGTACCGATGTGCGCGTAACCATCGGGTGGGCTCAGGCTGCCCGTATTCGCATCCTCGCGCGCGTCGCTGACCTTGCCGATCGTGTAGGCGCGGTACTTCGTCATGCGCGACGTTCCGTCGCTGCGGGCGGAGAAGTCGACCGTGCCATCGAGCTTGAAGTGCGTGGCGGTCGTGAGCCCCGAATCGGTGCCGCCATTGTTGTCCGTCGAAACGGCGGGTTCGGTCACGGTCATGTCAGTGAGCACGAGTGAGTTCGAGCCGACCGTCGTGAAGCTGTAGTCGATCTTCGTCGCATTCGAGCCGAACAGCGTCGACGTTTGCTCGGGATAGCTCCATTGCTCATTCAGCAGCGGCCGCACCATCGTGCTCCCACCAACACTCGTCGTCTTGCTCGTTGTGTAGGTCGTACTCGCTGCGTAGTACTCCGTTCCGCCCGAGCCCTTGCGCCACACCTGATCGGAAACAAAGCCCTTGAGGTCGCCACTGCTGAGGCGCACGTTGCGTCGCACGAGTCCGTTCGCGCCGTCCGTGATCGTCCAACTCGAATGTGTGTACGTCGCGCTTTCCGGCGTTCCCACCGTGGTGACGCCGCCCAGCGTGTCGCGCGCGACGCTTGTCACCCAATTGGATGTGGCGCTGCTCGGGTCGGCATCGGAGATCACTCGACTCAGAGGCTGCCCCACCTCGTCGAAGTACTGAGTGATCCACGCACTGTCGGGCATGTCGACGACTGTGCGGCGCGCTTGGACGTTGTCGTAGCCGGGATTGTCCGTGTAGCCCGATGTCCCGTACGAAAACGCGTATGTGCCCGAGCCTGAAGAGCCACAACCGCACTGCCCACTGAACCAAGCGGAGGTGACGCGCCGAGAAGAGTCGTACTCGAAGTACGCGGCGGCGTACTCGCGCAGGTTGTCATCGGTCTCCCCAAGGAAACTGTCGTCGAAAGTCGAATCGGCGTAGTCGTAGCGCCGCAATCCCTCGGAGTCGTAGACGTACTTCAGCGCATGCGTGTAGGCCGGGCTGGTCGTCGTCTCGTAGTATCGGTAGTAGCGCTGGCGGATGTCGTTCACGCCGCTGTCGGTCAATGGCGTCGTGACCTTGACAGTCTTCAGATCGCCCGAGTCGCCATGGTCCTCGTTGCCGTAGTAGGTGTAGTCGACCCTGGCGACTTCGGTGATGCCCGTCGGCGTACCTTCCCACGTTCCGCCGGTCTTGACTTCGACCTTGACTTGTGTGAGGTGCGGAGTGGCGTCGCCGTTGTAGGTATAGGAGTAGCGACGGCCAGCCGTGTCGACCGCCTTGATGATCCGACCAGCACTGTCCCAGCCCGATGAGTTCGTGCCGGTGCTGGTTGCCGATGACTCGCTACTTGGATCGCCGACGTAAGCCTTGTTTCCAGCGGGATCTTCGATTTTCCACAGGTTTCCGTCACCGCGAGCGCTCGTCGTATCGAACCCGAAGAAGGTGAACACCATTCCATTCGGGTCCTTCAGGACGTACTTGTCCGGCGTGCCCTCAAAGTACTCGAAGAATCCAGCGGCGCCGTTCTTGCTCTTGAAGACGGTGGTTGAGATCCCCGTGCGCTGGAACTCCACGTATCTATCTGCGCCAAGAACGAGGTAGATGAAGTCAAGGCTGTCATCGGCGCCTTCGAAAACGACGATTTCGGGTTGCGACGATTGCCACCAGTTAGAGCCCTGCATTCCTGCGCTATCGAAGCGCCCGGAATCGTCCTGGCGCTCGTTGTAGGACCTGCCAATGCCCCAAACAAACCCCGGCGCCGGCAAGTCGATGTCCACCTCGCTCGGTTGCCAGGTGCCGGTGTCGAGCCGGATTCCACCGATCTCGGCGTTCCCCTGCCACACGTTCTCGAAGGGATTGCCTGCGATAGAGAACGGAAGGGTGGAGCCGCGCCGCTGCGAGCCGTCAAGGTTGACCGCGCGCTGCTCGGGCCGCGGTCGCGCCTTCTGCACGCGAGTCGCGGCGGCCTTGTAGGTCGTGATCGAACTGGTCGCCACCTCGAGGATCTGGTCCGCGACGACGAGTCCCGCGAATGCGGCGGAAACTAGCGCATAACGAGCGACGCGCGACGAACCCGAGCGGACGAGGGAGCGGTCCATGGGAACCTTTCAGCAGGAGCAGCGCGACGAACAACCAAGGCTCACGCCATGCGCGAGCCAGCCGGTGTTTCGGTTCGCGACTTCAGTGACGCCGCGATTGGTGAGTACGGAGAGCGTTCTAGAGACGCCTCCGAGGCTCTTGCGTGGTGCGTGGCTGAAAAGTCAGCGCGAGCGCCTGCAACCAGTCTCGTGTGCCGCTCTTGGTCCGTGCCCTCCGGCTGGACCCAAGTATGAGACGTTCGCAGTCGCACCCGGGTAGACAACGACACGTTCGGCGTGATGAGCAACAAATCGCGCGCTACGCTCCTGGGATCGACGGATGCGTTGCTGGTATCGATCAACCAGATGGACCCTGCCCACGCCTCGCGCGACCCTACGCGAGTGCGTCTCCCTAACGCCTTCATCGGAGCACCCACCATGTCCCGCTTGGTCAAGAAGCCCGCCGCGTTGTTCAGCGTCATCGGTGTACTGATCCTCATCCCCATCTTCTGGAGGGTTGTGCCGAGCCTCGCACAAGGACCCCAGCAGGGCCCGGCGATCAGCGCGACCGAGTTGCAGGTCGCACTGCTGCGCGCGGGACTGAGCGCAGAAACGCTCACGGCTTCCGGCGTCTCTTCGCAGCAGGTGAGCACGATCGTGTCGAACGCGAGGGCCGAACTCGTGGCGCACCCCACGCGCATCACCGAGGACGACGCCACGTACGCGACCGCGCGCGCCTCAGCCGATGCGCTGCAACGCAAGATCGAGAGCGGCCTCGCGACGCAGCAGGAGATCGCGAGCTTCGCGACTGCGACCGCGGCACTGGAGTCGGCCCAGAACGAGCGCCAGGCCGCGCTCGACGCGGTGTTCTCCGCAGCGACGATCAGCCTCAACCAGAGCCAGATCACGCTGCTGCAGACGATGCAGGCAAACCACGCGTGGAAGCTGCCGACGGAGTTCCTGACCGTCGAGCGCACCGAAACTGAGTGGATCAGCCTGCGCGACGCGCTTTCGAACGAGCGCATCGCCGCGAAGTACGGCAACGAGGCGAACGGCGCGTGCCAGAGCCTATTGGCGACCGCGCGCGCCAACCCGACCGTCGCGGCCGCGAAAGCGAACGCCGTCGCCAATCTCGCGATGGTCTCGACGACTTGGAATTCCGCGTCCGCGGGCAACTAGCGGCGGCCCGCCGTGCGAGCTGCGCAGAGTCGAAGAGCGGTGCACTGCGTGATCGCGGCCGGCGCGCTCGTCGGACTCGCGCTCGAGTTGCACGCGCAGGCCCCGTCGGTGCCCGCGCCTGCCGCGCAGCAGCAGCAACCGAAGGAAGCGCGTTGGAAGATCGTCGACTCGCAGATCGACCTCGTG
>DATEHJ010000524.1:0-2294 GCA_035279645.1 Gemmatimonadaceae bacterium | reverse complement strand
CCCTCGAAGAATCGATCTCTCGTTCCCGACACCGCAGGCGCCACCAAGAAGGACATCCTGGAGCTGACGCGAGCGCACGAAGTGCGGTTTCTCCGTCTCCAGTTCACGGACATCCTCGGCGTAAACAAGAACGTCGAGGTGCCCGCTTCGCAATTCGAGAAGGCGCTCGATGCCAACATCATGTTCGACGGCTCGTCCATCGAGGGCTTCGTCCGCATCGAAGAATCGGACATGCTGCTCGCGCCGGATCTGGGCACGTTTCGCGTCTTTCCGTGGGGCGACGAGCACAATCGGGTGGCGCGGCTCATCTGCGACATCACGCTACCCGACGGAACGCCGTTCGCAGGCGATCCGCGCGGGGTGCTCAAGCAGCAGATTGCACGCGCGCGCACGATGGGATACACGATGAACGCCGGCATGGAAGCCGAGTTCTTCATGTTCAAGCAACCGTCGGTGGGCGGACCCACCACGGAGACGCACGATGTGGGCGGCTACTTCGATCTCGCTCCAGTGGATCTGGGTGAGGATGCGAGACGGATGATCGTCGACCTGCTCGAGCAGATGGGTTTCGAGGTGGAAGCGGCGCATCACGAAGTCGCGCACGGCCAGCATGAGATCGACTTCCGCTACGCCGACGCGCTCACGACGGCGGACAACATCGCGACCTTCCGGTTCGTCGTGAAATACGTGGCGCATCAGGTCGGCCTGGTCGCGTCGTTCATGCCGAAGCCGATCTTCGGACAGAACGGCAGCGGCATGCATACGCACCAGTCGTTGTTCAAGGGTTCCGACAACGCATTCTGGGACAAGCACGCGCAGTGGGAGCTGAGCACGGTCGCGCTGCACTACATTGGCGGACTGCTCCGGCACGCGCGTGGCTTCTGCGCCATCACCAATCCGTTAGTCAATTCGTACAAGCGCCTCGTGCCGGGCTACGAAGCGCCGGTGAACGTGGCGTGGTCGATGCGCAATCGGTCGCCGCTCATCCGCATCCCCGACCGCCGCGGCTCGGGTACGCGGGTGGAGCTTCGGATGCCCGATCCGTCCGCGAACCCGTATCTCGCGTTGACCGTGATGCTCTCGGCGGGACTCGACGGTATCGAGACGGCGGCGGACTACCGCGAGCCGGTGGACGTCAACATCTGGGAGATGTCGTTCCGCGAGAAGCGCCGCCTGCGCATCGACGATTTGCCGCACGACCTGAACGAGGCGTGCGACGAGCTCGAAAAGGACAAGGTGATCGGCGAGGCGTTAGGCAATCACATCACCGAGCACTTTTTGGACGCCAAGCGGCAGGAGTGGCGCGAGTACATCACGCAGGTGAGCGCCTGGGAGCTCGACAACTACCTCGAGAAGTACTGAAGGCGGACAAGGCCGGACAACGGTCGGACTCGATGGCGAACTGACGACCTTGTTCTCGTGTCCGGCGTTGTCCGGTTTGTCCGCTCTGGAGTTACTGGCGCTTGGTTGAATCGGGGGACGTGGTCACCGCGACCTTGCGCAACGCACGCCATCCTTCGATCTCGCCGGCGAACGCGTCGCCCAGCGACGCGACCGTCACCGAGTCGAGGCCCGGCTGGTCGCTGTGTCCCTGGAGGCGCGACAGGCTGACTTTCGCCTTGTCGTACGTCGAGTCGATCGCCACTGCGGCCTGGTACGCCTGGCCGGCGAGGGTGATGTGCCCGGTGCGTTCGAGCGCGAGGCCGAGGTTGTTCTGGAACGACGGCACGCTGTCATCCAGCTGCACCGCGCGGGCCAGCGGGCCCAGGGCCTCGTCGAAGCGTCCCGCGCCCAGCAGCAGCAAGCCCATGTTGTTCATCGACCACGCGTCCTGCGGGTCGATCGACAGCGCGGTGTGATACGCGCCTAACGCATCGTCGAGGTGGCCGGCCATGCCCTCCACGCGGCCGAGCACGCGCCACGATTCGGCGTGTCCCGAATCGAGCGCCAGCGCCTGGCCGATACGCTCGCGCGCGTCATCGAGCCGATCCTGTTCGAGCAGCACGCGGCTCAGGTTGACGAAGCTCTTCACGTTCTTCGGGTCGAGCGCGATCGCGGCCTCGAAGCCGGCATCGGCGCGATCGAGCTGTCCGCTCTTCCAGGCCGACAAGCCGAGCATGTAGAAGCCCCACGGGTTCTTGGGGCGCCGCTTGGTGTAGGCGTCGAACATGCCGGTGGCCGTGGCGTACTGCCGGGCGCGGAACGCGGAGTCGGCGGTCTCGTACGACACGTTAGGCGGGACCGTCGGCGGCGTCGTCGTCTCGGGCGCCGCTGCCGCGACCGGCGCGCGCGCG
>DATEHJ010000523.1:0-3001 GCA_035279645.1 Gemmatimonadaceae bacterium | reverse complement strand
GAGAGCCCGAGACGCCCAACGAAGGTGATTCGAGTCTGCATCGATGATCTCGCGTTCTTCGACGGAGAGGCGATCGTCCGGCCGGTGAATGAGGATCTCGGTGCGACGACGCCGCTCCTACGGCGCCTCGAGCTCGCCGCTGGAACGGAATTGCACAATCAGATACGCCTTCAACAGCCGCTGCCCGTCGGCGCGGCCGTCGTCACATCCGCTGGCGAGTTGTCCGCGGAGTTGCTCGTGCACGCCGTCGTCATGAGTCGCCTCGAGCGCGTCTCGACCGACACCGTACGTCGTGCGCTCATGAGCGCACTCCAGCGGGTCGAATCGTGGCAGATCAAGGACGTCGCGATTCCGCCCTTCGGCCTCGGCGCCGGCAACCTAGAGATCGACGAGAGCGCGAAGGTCATGCTCGGCGTCATCGCCCAACACCTGCTCGGCGCACGCTATCCGGAGACGATCACGCTCGTCGCCGAGACGCCGGAGGAGGAACGTGCGCTGTCCGCCGCGCTAGAGCGGAGCGGATTGTGACGAGCCGGCGCTTGACGAGGCCACGCGTCCTCGCCGCGGGACTGGTGCTGCTGCTCTGGATCGGCGGCATCGGGTTTCTCGTTAGGCGCGAGTACTTTCGCCCGAACACGGAACGGCTCGCCGAAGCCGCGATGCGCGTCTCGCCCGGCGCGGTCTACTTCGCGGTGATGCAGGGAAATCGGCAGATCGGGTTCGCCTCTTCATCCATCGACACGGCGACGACGACGATCTCGGTCGACGACTATCTCGTCGCCGATCTGCCCGTTGGCGGCCGGACGCACCGCGCGTCGGCACGCACGCATGTCGTGCTCACACGTGCGCTCCGGACGAAAGCATTCGCTATCACGTTCGAGGCGGACGCCGGACCTCTCGTCGCGCGCGGACGCGTGCTCAACGACACGCTGCTCGTGTTGATGCTTGCCACGGGCAATGACGCGCCGGTCGATACGCAACGCATTCGACTTTCCGGGCCGATTCTCCTGCCCACGCTGATCCCTCTCGCCGTTGCCCTCAGCGAGAAGCCGAGCGTCGGCAGGAAGTACAAGCTCCCGGTATTCGATCCCGTCGGGTTGACGCCGCGCGGGGTGTCACTGAGCATCGTGGCGGAAACGAGCTTCGTCGTCAACGACAGTTCGGCGCTGGATCGAACGACGGGGCTCTGGCATGGAGTGCAGCCCGACACGTTGCGCGCATTCCGTATTGTAACCGACACCGGCGCAGGCGCCGCCGGCTTCTCGGGTTGGATTGATGAACAGGGACGCGTCGTGCAGACGTCGCAGCTTGGCTTCGACCTGCGGCGTCTCCCGTACGAGGTGGCGTTCGAGAACTGGCGGATTGCCGGCGCAAAGGGCGGTGCTACCGACGTCCCGGTGTCGGAGGATCGCGACATGCTCGAGACGACGGCAATCGGCGCCAATCGCCGGCTCGACACCAACATCTCGTCGCTTCGTGTCACGTTAGGCAACGCCGACCTGCGCGGCTTCGATCTCACGAGTCCGCGGCAACGGATGCACGGCGACACGATGGTCGTCACCCGGGAGGGACCGGAGGCGCTCAACGCGCCGTACACGCTGCCCGACGGCGGCAGGCGCATCATGCCCGAGCTCACGATGGCCGAGCCTCTCGTACAGAGCAATCACCCGGACATCCTGCGGCTGGCGCGCCGACTTTCGCGTGGCCAACGTGATGCGCGCGTCGTCGCCGAGCGGATCAATCGTTGGGTTTATGATTCGCTCACGAAGCGCGTCACCTTCGGCATTCCGAGCGCTTTACAAGTGCTGCGCGCGCGTGCCGGCGATTGCAACGAGCACGCTCAACTGTTCGTCGCGCTTGCGCGTGCGGCTGGCATTCCGGCCCGGGTCGATGCCGGCCTCGCGTACATCGACGGGAAGTTCTACTATCACGCGTGGCCCGAGATCTATCTACGCGACTGGGTTTCGGTCGATCCGACCTTTGGCGAGTTCCCTGCTGACGCGGCGCACCTGCGCTTCACCGTCGGCGGGTTGGGACGCCAGGCGGAGATGATTCGTCTAATGGGGAGACTGAAGCTCAACGTGCTGAGGGGCTAGAGCCTAGGGGCTCGGGGCGAGGGTTGCGAACAAATCCGGCTCTATTCCCCTAGCCCTATTCCCCTAGCCCCTGGCCCCTCTCATGATCCGGCTCTCCTCCCTCTCCAAGCGCTACGGCTCGTTCACCGCGGTCGACAGTATCGACCTGTCCGTTCCGCGTGGCGAGCTTTTTGGCTTTCTCGGGCCTAACGGCGCGGGCAAGACGACGACGCTGCGCATGATCGCCGGCATCCTCCGGCCGACCGCGGGACGCATCGAGATTGCCGGCATCGACATCGTCGCCGATCCCGCGGCTGCGAAGTCGAAGTTGGGGTTCATTCCCGATCGCCCATTCATCTATGAAAAGCTTACCGGCGCGGAGTTTCTGCGATTCGTCGCCGGGTTGTACGATCAGAGTGGAACGCAAGTGGAGCATCGGGCGCGCGAGCTGCTCGCGCTCTTCGACCTCGAGGAGTGGCGCGACGAGTTGGTCGAGAGCTACAGCCACGGCATGAGGCAAAAGCTCATCATCTCGAGCGCGTTCGTGCATCGCCCAGAGGTGATCGTCGTCGATGAACCGATGGTGGGTCTCGATCCGAAAGCGGCCAAGATTCTCAAGGATCTCTTCCGTGAGTACACCCATCGCGGTCACACGATCATGATGTCCACGCACACGCTGGAGGTCGCGGAGGCGCTCTGCGATCGTATCGGCATCATTCAGGGCGGAAAGATCCGAGCCTGCGGGACAATGGACGAGCTCCGTCGCGACGCAGAAGCGGGAGCGACGGGTCTCGAACACATCTTCCTCAAGCTCACCGGCGAAAACGCCGCACGAGAGCTCGTCGCCGTACTGAATGCGTAGCGCGTCGAGCGAGGAGCGTGGAGCGGAAGTACCCGATCCGGGTCTGCTGCACCTTCTGCTGCCA
>DATEHJ010000522.1:0-9543 GCA_035279645.1 Gemmatimonadaceae bacterium | reverse complement strand
TGCTGGGTGCTGGGTGCTAGGTGGTGGGTGTAGGTGGTGGGTGCTAGGTGGTGGGTGCTAGGTGGTGGGTGCTAGGTGGTGGGTGCTAGGACGCTAACTTTCCAACCATGCATCGTGCTACTGTCGTCGCGCTCGCAATTGCCTGCGTTGGGGCGGACGCGCGCGCGCAGATCATACGGCCGGCGGCGCGCGTACCCGAGCCGAAGACGTGGATGAGCTTTTCCGTCGGCGTGATGGATATGTCGGCGGTGCACGACGGCTCGACGAATAGCGATTGGGAATTCGGCAACGCGGTGCAGTATCGCATCTCGCTCGAGATGCCGATTCAGTTTCAATCGACGATCGGCATCAGCGGGTCGTTCGCGCGCGTGCCCCTCACTTATGTGCCGCTCGACGGCATCGGCACGATCGGTTGCGCGGGGTCGTGCGACGCCGATGCCACCGTCACACAGCTGCTCGCGACGTTTCACGCCGGACGCAGCGTGATCGGATTTCACCAAGTCCTCGACCTGTCCCTGGGTGCCACCGGCTACTCGGGATTCCGCGCGAGAATCTCAGGCGAGCGCTTGCGGCCGATGCAGCTGGACGCGGACCTCACCGGCGGCATCGGATACGGCTTCGGTTATACTTTTTCGCCCGACATGCAGATCACCCTTGTGCAAGAGGGTTTTCTCACCGTGCATCAGCGCACTGGCGTCGCCGGTAATGAGGACACCATCGGGCGACAGTTCGTGCTGAGACTCGGTACTCGATTCGGATTCTGAGAGGCTTGCTGACGACGATGAAACGAGCGCTCGTCCTTTTCTTGGGTTCGGTTGCGGTCGCGCTCTCCTGCCGCACGACGCAAACGCCGTCTCCTTCGGCGACGGATGTCGGTTCGCCGCGGCGAGCGCCCGACCTCGGCGCGGCGACGTATTCCGGAGATCGCCGGCCGGCAACTTTCCCCGCGGCGTGGCCCTTCAAGGCGGGGCGTCGCGCGGTGTTCGGTGAGCATGCGATGGTCGCGAGCGACGCGCCGCTGGCGGGTCAAGCGGGAATCGAAATCATGCGTCAGGGGGGCAACGCGGTCGACGCCGCCGTGGCGGTGGGCTTTGCGCTCGCCGTCGTGTACCCCGAGGCTGGCAACATCGGCGGCGGCGGATACATGGTGATTCACATGGCCGACGGACGCGCGGCCGTCCTCGACTATCGCGAGGTGGCCCCGCTCGCGGCCAGCCGCAACATGTATCTGGACGCCGAAGGGAATCTCACCGACAAGAGCATTGTCGGGCCGCTCGCGTCCGGTGTGCCGGGCGCGGTCGCGGGCCTAACGACGGCGCTGGCGAAGTTTGGGACGCTGCCGCTCGCGGCGGTGATGGCGCCCGCCATTCGTTATGCGGAGGAGGGGTTCGTTGTCGACAGCGCGCTCAGTCGCTCGTTAAGGAACAACGCGCGATTGATCGAAGAGTTCGGCGGAAAGGATCTGTTTCTCCCCGGAGGCGTCGCGGTCGCTCCCGGAACGCGTTTTCGCCAGCCTGCGCTCGCCCGCACGCTGCAACGCATCGTCGCCGAGGGTGCAAGCGGCTTCTATCGCGGCGAGACGGCGCAAGCGATCGCCGACGAGATGCGTCGCGCTGGGGGGATCATCACCGCCGAAGACCTGGCGCGATATCAGGCCGTGTGGCGCGAGCCGGTGCGCTCGACCTATCGCGGCTACACGCTCTTCACGATGCCGCCGTCTTCGTCGGGGGGCGTGACGATTACGGAGACGCTAAACATACTCGAGGGCTTCGAGCCCGTCCCTCCATTCGGGGGCGCGCGCTATGTCCATCTGCTCGGCGACGCATATCAGCGCGCTTTTGTCGACCGGAACTCTCAACTTGCAGATCCGGTGTTTTATCAAGTGCCGATCGCGAAGCTCACCGACAAACCGTATGCGAGCCAACTCCGAGCCGGCATTCAACCGGCGCACGCCACGCCAACGTCCGAGGTCGAGCGAGCAATGGCGACGATGCGTCCGGCGGAGCCGATGAAGGCGGCGCGCGAAGGCACGGAGACGACGCACTACTCCGTCGTCGACGCGGCGGGAAATGCTGTCGCGACGACGACGACGCTCAATGCACTGTATGGGTCCGGAGTATACGTGACCGCGGCAGGATTCTTCCTCAACGACGAGATGGACGATTTCGCCGCGCAGCCCGGCAAGCCAAACATGTTCGGGCTCGTGCAGGGTGAAGCGAACGCGATACAACCCGGCAAGCGGATGTTGAGCGCGATGTCGCCGACGATCGTCCTCGATCGCGACGGATCGCTGTTGCTGGTAGTCGGGAGCCGGGGCGGACCGCGGATCATAACGAGTACGTCGCAGGTGATCCTCAACGTGCTCGATCAGCACATGATTCTGTCCGACGCGATGAGCGCGCCGCGCATTCATCATCAGGCGCTGCCCGACACGCTGCGCGTCGAGCGCGACGGCCTCGAGCCGGCGGTGATGGATTCCCTGCGTGCGATGGGGTACGCGGTGTCCTGGACGGGCGGGATTGGCCTCGTGAACGCGATCATGAAGGTTCGCGGTGGATACGAGGGAATGTCGGATCCGCGGTCGTCGGGACAGCCGGTGGCGTGGTGACGCGCTGGGCATTGGGCGTTGGGCGTTGGGCGGAAAAAGACCGGCACGTCGATGACGTGCCGGTCTTTTGCTTCTAAGCGCAACGCTCAACGCATAAACGCTCAACGCGCTACATCGCCACCTTCACCTGCGTCGGCGAGTTGAGCTTGATCACCATCGTGCTCGTGTTCTGAATGCAGCCTTCGTAGTTCGCTGTCGCGACGGCGGCTGCGCCGCCCGCGGCGGCGCCGACGGCCGCACCGACCACCGTTGACTTGGTGTTCTTGCCGAGGATTTGGCCGGCGATCGCGCCGATGCCAGCGCCGATCGCGACCTTCTGAGCGTCCTTGCTCTTCGGCTCGTTCCGCACGCGCGTGATGTTCGTGCTCTCGATGTTGGCATCGAGCGGATACGTCTTGCCGCCGAAGGTCACCGAGTTCACCGCGAACTCCATCACGATCGCATCGTTCGCGTTCTCGCTGCGCTTGAGGTTCGTCACCGTCAGCGTGACCGTGGAGCCGGCGGGAATCGCGGCGCCGTTCGTGCCCGTGACCGCGCTCTGTGTCGTCGCGGTGATCCGGTCGCCGACCTTGTTAGTGTTTGTGCAAACCTGGGCCGTCGGCGTCAGCGACATGCTCGTTCCTGCCGCGATCGTGCCGACCGCGCCGCCGCTGTTCGACGCCGTCGGGGCAGGATGCGTGACCGTGTTGCCGCTCGCCGTCGTCGACGGCTGACGCGGTGTCTCGCGCGACGGCGTGGACGGACGCGACGGGCGCGGCGTCGTACGCTCGGGCTTCGCCGTCGCCGGCGGATTCGCGGGCACGTCCTTCAGCTGCGGCTGCGAGGTGCTGTCACGACCGGCGAGCGCGAGGTCGCGACCGAGCGCCGACGTGTCACGATTGAGTGCGCTTGCACTGTCCTGCTTCGAGCTGTCGGACTTGCACGCGCCGAGCGCAACCACAGCGCCGAACGCGAGCGGCGCTATAAAGCGGCCGATATATTTCGCCATCTATCCCCCCCTGGTACGAGTGCGATCTCGAGCGGATCACAGGATTTACAACTGTCGCAAGAACAACAAGTTAGTCCTAGCGGATCGGGCTCCGAATTTCAAGGCGCATGCCGTCGCTGAAAGTGCTCCAACGGTTGCTCCCCTTCTACCGCCCCTACCGGTTGAATGTTGCGATCGGTCTGGGACTCGTTATTGTCTCGTCCGCTCTGGCGAGCGTTGTGCCGCTCTTTCTCAGGCGAGCGCTCGATGGAATACGCGCTGGGGTCGCTCTCCGTAACATCTGGTTTCTGGCGTTCGCGATGATCGGCGTGTCGCTCGTATCCGGAGCCTTGCGCTACTGGATGCGCGATCTGCTGAACGGCGTGAGTCGATGGATCGAGTACGATCTGCGCAACGCGCTCTACGCCGCGCTCGAGGCGCTCGATCCCTCGTATTACGCACGCACGCGCACCGGGGATCTCATGGCGCGCCTGACGAATGACTTGAGCGCGGTGCGCATGGCCGTCGGTCCCGCAATCATGTATTTGATGAACACGATCGCCGGCGGCGCGTTCGCGCTCGGGTTCATGCTGCATATCGACGCGCGCCTAACGGCTATCGCCGTTTTGCCGATGCTTCTGCTCCCCGTCATCGGGATCTGGATGGGCCGGCGCATTCACGAGCGATTCGAGGCCGTGCAGGAGTACTTCGGCGAGCTCACGACGCTCGCCCAGGAGAACCTCGCCGGTGTACGCGTCGTTCGCGCGTACCGGCAGGAGGCGGCGGAGATTCGACGGTTCGACGCGATGAACGACGAGTATCTCGAGAAGAACATGCACCTCGCGCGGCTCTACGGCGCGATGCATCCGGCATTCGTTCTACTTGCTGGTGCCGGGATGGTGACGGTGCTCTGGATCGGGGGAGCGCTCACCGTTCGCGGAACGATCAGCGTGGGTTCGTTCGTGGCCTTTGGTCTCTATCTCGGTATGCTGACCTGGCCGCTGATCGCATTGGGTTGGGTCATCAACCTGTTCCAGCGTGGCGCGGCGTCGATGGCGCGCCTGCTCGACATTCTCGATGCGCGGTCCGTGCTCATCGAACCCGAGGCGTCGCGCGTGCTTCCCCGGGCAACTGGCCGGGCCACCGGGCGCACTATCGAATTTCGTAACGTCGGCTTCTATTACCCGGGCACTGAGACGACTGACCACGGTCAGCCGCGGTGGGTGCTTCGCCATGTGTCATTTACCGCCCCGGCGGGCGCCACCATTGGGATCGTGGGGTCAACGGGAAGCGGAAAGAGTGCGTTGATGGATTTGGTGCCGCGATTGTACGATCCGCAGGAAGGAGAGATCCTGATCGACGGGATCTCGACGCGTGAACTGAGTCTGGTGACGTTGCGCACAGAAATCGGATACGTACCGCAAGAGAGTTTTCTGTTCAGCGATACGATCGCCAGCAATCTCTCCTATGGAGCATCGTCGGCAGAGGCGGGACGGTGGGCGGCGGACATCGCCCAGTTGGGCGAGACGATCGAGCAATTCCCCGGTGGGTTCGACACCGTGCTCGGCGAGAGGGGTATCAACCTCTCGGGGGGCCAAAAACAGCGAGCGGCGCTCGCGCGCGCTCTCGCACGGAGGCCTAGCATCGTCCTGCTCGACGATGCGCTATCGGCCGTCGATACGCATACTGAGGCGGAAATCTTACACGCGCTGCGCACGACGTTGGCTGGACGCACGGCGCTCATCGCCTCCCATCGCATAAGCGCAATTCGGGATGCAAGTTGGATCGTGGTGCTGGAGGGTGGGCGGATTGTGGAGCAGGGACAGCACGACGAGCTGCTCGCCGCGGGTGGACGATACTGGGCACTCCTCAATCGGCAGCAGCTCGAGGACGCGATCGAGGATGAAGACGAGAATCGGGAGATCGAGTTGGCGCAGCGCATGACGGACGGCGGAGCGGCCCAGTGACGCGAGTCGAAGAGAAAACGCACCAAATGCCCAATCCGACGACGGATGCGAGCGTGGACGACCGCATCGCGACGGTAGAACGCCAATTGCGCTCGGCACTCGAAGAGATCGCCGATCTTCGAGCGCGCGATCAGCTCAAGACGCAGTTTCTCGCCAACATCTCGCATGATCTGCGCACGCCGCTCACCGCGGTGATCACACACGCGGAGATCTTGCGCGACGGACTCCTCGGCCCGCTCTCCGAACGGCAGATGGAGAGCATCAACGGCATCATCGGCGGCGGACGGCAGCTGTTGACGCAGGTGAGTGAGATCCTCACCTACGCGCGCGGTGCCGCGAACCAGCTCACGCTCGCGCCCGCGAGCTTTTCGATCGGCGAGGTGCTGCAGCAAGTGCACTCGCTCAACGAGTCGTTGCTCGCCCGTAAGCGGCTCGCGTATCACGTAGACGTCGAACCGGGGATTTCGACGATCGTCGCCGATCGTGAAAAGGTGACGCACATCGTCGGTAACCTGTTCGGGAATGCGATCGACTTCACACCGCCTGGCGGAAAGGTCTGGCTCAAAGCGCACCGAAGAATGCACGCCGGCGTGAGCGAGTTGCTCGTCGAAGTCGGCGACACCGGTGTTGGCATCGCGCCGGAACACCACGATCTGATCTTCCGCGAGTTCGCGCAGGTCGACGCGACCCCCTCGCGACCGCATCATGGCACGGGACTTGGACTGACGATCGCGCGCAAGCTGGTGGAGCTCCATGGTGGACAGATCTGGGTCGAGAGCGCACTTGGAACCGGCAGCCGATTCTTCTTCACGATCCCGAATGCACACGGATGAGCACGCGCCGCACGTGCTCATCGTCGAAGACAACGACCTTGTGAGTGGCGCGCTGCGCATCTTGTTCGAGCAAACCGGGCGTCGGGTGTCGATTGCGGCAACGGTCAGTGAGGCGCTTTCGGTCGCGCGCGCCGATCGCCCGGACCTCATGCTGGTGGATCTCACGCTTCCCGATGGCGACGGCTTCTCGATTCTCGAGGCGCTGCGCCGTGAGAATCGCTCACCACGCGTTGCCGTCGCGCTGACGGGGCACGACGATCCCAGGGCAGCCGAGCGCTGCACGGCACTCGGCTGCGCCGAAGTGCTCGTGAAGCCGGTACCGACGCGCGAGCTGCTGCGACGGGTGGAGGGTTGGCTGGCCGACGCTCGTTAGGGCGCCTAGAGTCGGCTCTTCAGCGCCGCCGGTGTCAGCCCCTGCAGATAGCCGGTCAATACCGTCATGTAGTTGGTCATCATCAGCACGCCGACGATGATCAGCAGCACGCCGGCGAACCGATCGACCCAGATCAATTTCGAGCGATATCGCTGAAAGACGCCGATGAAGCGTTCTACGGCGACGGCCGCGATCAAGAACGGAATCGCGAGTCCGAGCGAGTATGCCCCGAGCAGGACGAGCCCGCGACGCAACTCTGCTTGCGTCGCCGTGTACGTGAGAATGCCGCCGAGGATGGGACCGATGCACGGGCTCCAACCGGCACCGAACGCGATGCCGACGAGCACCGAGCCGAAGTAGCCGAGTGGTTTGTCGGTAATGTGAATCCGGCGCTCCCGCGCGAGGAAGCGCATATTGAAGGCACCGAGGAGGTAGAAGCCGAGCAGCACGACGAGCACGCCGCCAATGCGACTGATCCAGCGTCGGTTGAGCAGCAGCAGGCGGCCAACCGCGGTCGCCGTCGCGCCGAGGGCAAGAAAGATGAGCGAGAAGCCGACGACGAACAGCAGGGCATGCACGAGCGCCGTCTTTCGTGAATGCTGAACATCCTCGAGACTGAGCCCGGTCACGAACGTGACGTAGCTCGGGATCAGTGGCAGCACGCAGGGTGACAGAAAGCTGAGCAACCCCGCCGTGAACGAGATCAGCACCCCTAACGAGACGGACTCCATTCCCTCCTCCGACACGGACGCTACCGCCGCCAGTTCATCGCGCCGGCGGCTCTTGCGGCTGTTTTACGGGTTGAAATATCGCGTCTTTCGACGGGAGCGGCGACCACGCGATGGCCGTCGCGGCTTGATCGTCCTGCAGATCGACGCGCTCGCGTACGCGGAGCTGCGCCGCGCCATCGAGCTGGGATACTGCCCGACGATCACGACGATGGTCCGCGAGGAGGGACACACGCTGCGCCGGTGGTTCTGCGGCCTGCCATCGGCGACGCCATACTGCCAGGCGGGAATCTTTCACGGTGAGAACGATGGGATTCCCGCGTTCCGATTCTATGACAAGGCTTCGCGTTTTGTCGTCACGTGCAACAGTCCGCGCGGCGTTCAGTATATTCGCGACCGAATACATACGCCGGGAGCTCTCGCTGGTGGTTCGAGCTATGTGAATCTGCTCGACGGCGATGCGCAGACGGTCGCCTTTACCGTCGCGACGCGGCGGCGCATGTCAGTTTATCAGCGGCTGGGTGGCACGCGCATGGCGCTGCTGATCGCGCTCCATCCCATCCGCGCCGCGATTATCGTGGTGTACTCGGTGATCGAATGGCTGCGTGAGGAGTGGGAGCGAACGGTGGGTGAGCTCGCGCGCCGCCGCACGCACAGCGAGGGGCTGTTCCCCTTCATCCGCATCCTCAGCAACGTCGTCGTGCGCGAGCTGCAGACGATGGCGATCCTCCTCGACATCTACCTCGGCGTGCCGGTGATCTACAGCACGTACATGCAGTACGACGAGCTCGGACACCACTTCGGTCCGGCGAGCTGGCAGGCGTTGCGCGATCTCCGGCGCACCGATTCGCGCATTCGGTCGATCCGGCGCATGATCCGCAGTGCCGCCGGGCGCGACTACGATCTCGTCGTCCTCTCGGACCATGGCATGGCTCCGTCGGCGAGCTATCGCGTTCTCTACGGTGAGCCGTTAGGCAGCACGGTTCAGCGTATTCTCGATGGGGACGCCGCGCGGCGCGGCCGCGCTGGGCTGAGCGCGCACACGAGCGAAAATCCGATCTCCGAGTATGCCGACGTCGGCGCGAACCTGCTCGAAACGATCGCGCTCGAGCTGCCACCGCAGCGTCGCGGCAGGCGTCGTCTGCTCCGCCGGATCGGGCGCTGGATGCGCCGCCACTACGGCGTGCGCGAATTGATCCTGCCCGAGAAGTACCGCGTCGACGAGCGCCACGACGTCGTCGTGACGTACAGCTCTTCGCTGGCGCTCGTGTACTTCGCCGATGTCCCGACGCGATTGGACTACGACGCCATCGCCGGCGACCGACGGCGTGCACAGCTCTACGCCGAGCTGCTCGTGCATCCCGGCATCGGCCTCATCGGCACTGTCGATGGCGACGAGGTCCGCGTCGAGAGCGCGAAGGGGCGAGCGCTGATCCGGCACGGCGCGATCACCGACGTGCGCGGCAACAATCCGCTCGAGCCGTACGGGACCGAGCCCGCGCTCGCGCGCGCCGTGGAACGATTGGTGAGACAGCCGAATGCCGGCGACCTCGTACTCTTTGGCGCCTTCGACGGATACGAAATTGTCTGCTTCGACGATCAGGTGGGCGCGCACGGGGCCGCTGGCGGCAGCCAGCTGCATCCCTTTCTCATCGCCCCGGCATCGTTAGGTCTGGAGCACGCGATTCTCGAGGACGCGCGCGATCTGCACTCGGCGTTGATGAGCAAATACGCTAGCGCGTCGCCGTGAGCAGGGCGTCCCGCGCGTCGTCACCGGACATGCGCTCCGGTTCGTCGGCGTCGCCGGAGCGTCGCTGTACGCCGCGGACGACCGTTTCGACGGTGACGAGCGGCGCGTCCGCCTCCGCGACTACGAAACACTCCCACTTCCCGCGGTCGGCACCCTTGAGCACGAGCTTGTATTTGGCGCTGTAGACCGTGTAGCGACTGTCACGGGGGTTGTCATCCCGAGCGAAGCGAGGGATCTGCTTTTGGACTCCGGTGAGGCCAACGGGAGCGCGCGCGAACAGCGCGCGCGACTTCGAATAAGCTCATCTGCTTCGAGCG
>DATEHJ010000521.1:0-2701 GCA_035279645.1 Gemmatimonadaceae bacterium | reverse complement strand
ACACGACCTCCGGCGGCGCGTCGATCTCGACCGCCGAACGCACCTCGTGCAGCGTCGGCGGGGCCTGCCGTTCGAGGAACGGGCTGGCGGGCGGGAGCAGAACCAACGTCAGGAGCGCGTGAGCCGGCGAGCGCGGATCCCGACGCGCAATTGCTTCTCCGACGACGGCACCAAGAAGAGCGATGCCGATCGCGAGGGGCGACGCCATCAGCAGGCAAATCGCGCCCTCGAACCCGAAGGCGAACATCACGCCGGCAATTGCGGCCAGCGTCAAAAGGACCACCTGGAACGTCTCGCCGCGCGACGCTGCATAACGACGGTTGAAGACGAATGCGCTCACGGCACCGACGACGAACGGCGTGCCGAGGAAGAGGGAAATGCCATAGTCGCGCAGGGCGTATACGCTGATGAACACCATGCCGAGGTCGATCCCGACCCCGATCGCAATCGAGAGCGCGGCACTCGGCAGGCGCGCTTCGCCAGGCGGCGTCACGCGATCCCCTCCGCGCGACTCACGCGTCGGGAGCACGGTCAGGAGCCCCATGATCGCATAGTTCACGACCGGGACGAAGAAGAGCAGCGCGAGCCACGCCGACCGCCCGGCGTCGAGCGCCCGGCGGATGCTCATCGTTAGGCCTATCCACAGGAATGGGAGCGTCCAGATCGCGAGCAGCGTCAGCAACGGTTTCGGCGCGGCGGCGAGCTTCGAGTGGCTAAATGCGGCGCCCGTCGTTAGGTAGTCCCACGGCGTCCAGACGATCCGTGTGAACGCAAAAATGAGTACCGCGTCGACAACGTACTTGACGACCATCAGCGCGAGCCCATGGCGCAGGTACGCACCGCGGGCAACGGGCGCTTCGAAGGTGAACCAGAAGCGGAGCAGTCGCGCGAGTTGTTGCATGGACCTGGTTCGAGCGGGGTGGATGGCGGGATGAGGATTTACGCATTCTGTGGCCCTCACGCAATCCAGGACTCGCGCACCGCTCGGCTCCTCTTGACTTCCGACAGGAAGCGCACGACCTTCTGTCGGAAGTCTACAGAACACCCCAGCCCTCGACACTGTGCCTGCCGCGCCGATCCCCAACGCCAGCGACGTCCTTCGCGGTACTCTCGACCTCCTCCTCCTCAAGACGCTCACTCTCGCGCCGATGCACGGGTGGGGAATAAGCCAGCGTATCCAGCAATTCTCGCGCGGCCTGCTCGACGTCAATCAGGGCTCGCTCTACCCCGCGCTCCAACGACTCGAGCAGAAGGGTTGGATCGAGAGCGAGTGGCAAACGACCGAGAACAATCGGCGTGCCAAGTACTACCACCTCACGCGCGTCGGCCGCCGTGCCGTCGGTGACGAAGCGGCGAGTTGGCGCCGCTACGTCGAAGCGGTCGAGCTCATTCTCCAGGTCAGTTGAAGCACAGAGGCACTCCGATGGCAACGATCAAGGGCACTCGTGCGCGCCTTCGCGCGCTGGTTCGGCGTGGCACCGCCGAGCGCGAGCTCGATGAAGAGCTGCGCTTTCACCTCGAGATGGAAACCGAGAAGAACCTGCGGGCAGGAATGAGCCCCGCCGAGGCACGGCGACGTGCGCTGCGCGACTTTGGTGGCGTCGAGCCAACGAAGGAAGCCCACCGCGACGTGCGCGGTCGGTGGATCGAGGAGCTCGTCGCCGACACTCGGTATGCGTTGCGTACTCTGCGACGCGCCCCCGTGCTCGCCGGCGCCGCGATTCTCACGCTGGCCCTCGGCATCGGCGCGAATACGACGATTTTCTCGGCGGTGAACGCGGAGATACTGCGGCCATTGCCATTCGCCAACCCGGGCCGACTCGTTATGCTCTGGGAGGAGAACCCGGAGAAAGGCTGGCACCAACAGATCTGCGCTCCCGCGAACGCGTTCGATTGGAAGGATCAGGTTCGCGCATTCCATGACGTCGCGCTGTACTACCAGGGCGGCGGCAAGGCCACGCTGACGGGAGAAGGTGGGGCTCAGATTCTCAAATCGGCCGGCGTCACCGGGAATCTCTTCGACCTCCTCGGCGTGCGGATGCAGCTCGGTCGCGCTTTCGTGCCCGACGAGACTTGGTCGACGAGTGGCATCGCGCACACGGCGGTGATCTCGAACCGCCTCTGGCGCGAACGATTCTCGTCTGATCCGCACATCGTCGGCCGCAGTCTACGCATCGATGGCCAGCCGACGGAGGTCGTCGGCGTCGCGCCCGCTGGCTTCACCTTCCCCGTCGACGGGGTCGACTTGTGGCAGCCAATGGCTTGGAAGCCGGAGTTTCGCGGCCAGGTTTTCTTCCGGCGCGCCCATTTCGTGCGCGCGATTGCCCGGCTCGAGGCGGGGGCGACATTGGAGAGCGCCGACGCGCAGCTGCAAACGGTCGTGGCGCGGCTGAAGCACCAGTATCCGGCGACGAACAAGTTCATGGGTGCCGGCCTCACTCCGCTGCACCGGTTTCTCGTCGGTGACACGCGACTGCCCTTGGTGGTTTTGCTCGCCGCGGTCGCGCTGCTCCTCCTCATCTCCTGCGCGAATGTCGGCAATTTGCTGCTCGTACGTGCGGTGGGCCGCGAGCGCGAGGCCGCGCTGCGCCTGACGCTGGGCGCGGCGCGTCGTCGCCTAACGAAGCAGGCACTCACGGAGAGCCTGGTCCTGTCGGTGCTCGGTGGCGTGGCCGGAGTTGCGCTCGGCGTCGCCGGGACG